>JAEYYE010000257.1 GCA_023430945.1 Bacteroidota bacterium | reverse complement strand
GTACTTCTATCAGTTCCATTTTCGAAGTATCCGCCGGGGTTTCCGCGGAAGCTTCTCCTTCCTCTTCCGGCACATCCGGACCCATCAGCTCGTTCAGATCGAACCGATCGGCGACCACATCGAATGTTCCCGCCAGCGTGCTGTCCTTCAACCACCACTGCAGGTAATTATCGATCCGCCCTTTCGCCTGGATCTTGCTGCTGCCAACGGTGCCATCGTAGCTCGTGAGCGAAAGGAACCTCGGACTGAAATCGAAGTACAGGCTGTTGATCCCGATCGGCGGAAGTGAATCCGTCTTGTACGCCATGTCCAGGAGGATCAATTTTCCTTCCGCAAGGAATTGATCGTACTGCCCTTTTTCCACCGAGCTCATCCGGCCTTTCATGCGCACATCGGCGGTGAGGTTGCCTTTCAGATCGTCGCCTTCCATGGGCACAACGGTCTTCACGGTCGCCAGATCCATGTTCGCGCGCAATTCCGCATCAACGTTCGGATCGCTCATCGGCGTGGTCAAATGCATCCGTGCCTCGATCGGATTGCCCGCCATCGTCATCGCGAAGCGCGGCATGTCGATCACCATCTTGTCCATGTCCGTTCCGCCAGGCGAATTGATCTTCAGGTCCACGAAGATGTTCTCCACGCTATTGGGCAGATCCGGATATTTGAAGCGGCCATTGTCCACGTTCACCACCAGCCCGAATGCGGGCATGTTCGTTTCATTGTAAAGCCCTTTCACGAATCCGTTGAAGGCCGCCTTTCCGCTCATGTCAACGCCCTCCAGATCGGTGGCGAATTCCGCGGGGACAAGTGAGAGGATCGTGGCCAGATCGCTGCGCTTCGTGTCCCATTTGATGTCCATGGTGATGTCATCGGTAGGCATCGCCAGCCAGCCATCAAAACCAAGCACGAGTTTGTTGATCGCGGCTTCGTTGTCGCGGAACGTGAACTTCATGTTCGGCAGGTCCATGTCCAGATCGGCCTTGATGTCGGCCTTCGCTTTTTTCAAGTACTGTGTTCCATCGTAGAAAACGTCCACGGCTTCCGCTGTAGTGGTGGTGTTGAGCACGAAAAGATCCTGGGTGAAATCGCCGTTGCCCTTGTGATCCAGACCGCGCAGATCGAGCTTCATCGGCAGCGACAGATCGTCATAGATCACGTGTCCATCATTGATCCAATATTCGCGCAGGCCCACATGGAACGTGCTGGTATCCTCGGGCGCGGCCACTTCGGTGGAATCGGTTTCGATCGCGATGTCGTAGTTGGAAGTTCCGTCCTCGAGCACTTTCACGTGGATCACCGGCTCTTCGAGCCCCACGCGCTTTATGTCAATCTTGTCACCGAAAAGGCTTTTGATATCGAGGGTGAGCGCGAGCTTCCCGATGTTGGCCAGCTCGATCCCTTCGAACGGCGCCTTGTTGGTGATCACCAGATCCTCCACCGTCACATGCAGGTTCGGGAAGCTGCGGATGATCCCGATGTCCCAATCGCCCCACTCCACCACGGCGTTCACGTTCTTGTTCACCTCGGCCTTCACGCGCGCCTCGATCTTGTCCTTGAACAGGATCGGCAGCAGCACCGCCGCGATCAGCAGCAGCACTACAAGTCCTACGATCCCCAGCAGTATGCGTTTGGTCCACTTTCCCATGTTGTTGCGGTTGGATCTTTACGATCGGCTATCGATCGGATCGGTGAAAGGATCGGTCGTTGACAAAGATCATGCTCCTTTTTTCCGATCGGTACAAAGGTGCGGATCAAGCGGCCTTTCCTTCAGGATCAGGCGGATGAAATTGTTCAACGGAATGTGTTGGAGAGAAGAAAATGCCTTGGGCGTGCCGGCTCGAAGACTCGCCGTCGCGCTATCCGTTCCAAGGCTTCGGCCCCGCCACATGGCGGGCGGCCTGCAGGCTTTCCACTTCTATCGCTCACGCACATCCCGTCCATCCCTTGTGCCCGGGTGCCCGCTGCCCTGGTTTCACTTCTCTCCGTCCGGAGAAATTTCCATGCCGGCCTTCTGTTCGCTTCCCGCTTCGATAATCGTGGGATCGATCACTTCGATCGCCGTGGCCTTGAAAAGACGCTCCTTCCAGAGATCGTGGCCCAGCGTGCCCTGTGCCCGCACCAGATCGCCCTGTTTCACACCATGATCGGCCGGCAATGCGCTCGAATCGATCGAGATCCTGTTCTCGCCTTCATCCAGCACGATCCGCGTTCCGGTAACCGCCGAGACCTTTCCATGCACCACGGATGCAGGAACGTACGAAGCCTTCAACACACCGAGCTGTGCGTTCTCCGATACCACTGAATGTTCGGCCCCGTCAACGCCTTCGGTGGCCACGGCGCGAGCCTTTATGATGTGTTTCCCGAAAAAGTCCTTGTCAGCCTTGCCATAAACGACCACTTTCTGGCCGCGTGCAAAATCGTGTTCGCGCAACGCTTCACCGGTAAGCCCAACGATCACCGTACTGTCGCCATGGTCCAGGAAAAAACTGTTCGGGCCCACCATACCCACCGTTCCGTGTATGCCTACCCAAACGCCTTTCTCCATTTCGGCCGGATCGATGCTCGGTACGCTGTCCCGGAAGATCATCGAAGAATTGTTCGCGGTATCCGGCAGTTGGTGCGTCGTGTCGGTCGACTGCAGCGTATCCACCTGTGCGAACAGGGAAACGCCAGAGAATAAGGTGAAGATGAAAAGGTGCAGGCTGCGGTTCATGCTCATGGATTTGGATGGTCGTTACTCAATCAATATGCCAACAAGTTCCCAAATGTAGGATCGGCCCTGATCGGATCGAACTTTGCCCGCATGAAAGGCATCGATCTCGCACGAAGGTTGAAGAAATTGAGAAGAACGGTGGTGATGCTGCGATCGGAACTGCAGCAGGGCATGATGGATGAGGCACTGCTCGCTGACATCGATCTGCAACTGGAGCAGGGCCTGGCGATGGAACCACGGAGCGCGGAGCTGCGCGATCATGTGGACAGGCTTCGTGAGAGCACGCTCAATAGCGGATCGGAGATGTTCGCAGATACGATCCGCGCAGCAGACAAACTGAACGACGCGATCGAAGGCATCCTTGACCGGATCGCCTGAAGTGAAGGGTAACTTCATGCCATGCCTGTGATCATCGGCGCCTCGGGCTGGCAATACCGCGATTGGCGCGATGCGTTCTATCCGCGCGGCCTGGCGCAGAAGAACTGGCTCCAGTTCTATGCGGATCGGTTCCGATCGGTGGAGATCAACAATTCATTCTACATGCTGCCGAAGGAAGAGACCTTCGCTTCATGGCGCGAGCGATCTGCGGAGGATCTCATTTTCGTTGTGAAAGCGAGCCGGTTCATCACGCACATCAAGCGGTTGAAGGATACGGAGGAGCCGGTGCGCCGTTTCATGGAACATGCGCAGCATCTTGGATCGAAACTGGGACCGATCCTGCTCCAGCTTCCACCGAACCTCGCGAAGGACGCGGAGAACCTTGAAAGAACGATCGGCTATTTCGGCAACGTGCAGCTTACGCTGGAATTCCGTCACGAAAGCTGGTACGATGAGGAGATCTTCGATCTACTGAAACGCCATGACATTCCGTTGACGCTTGCCGATCGCGAGGAATCACCGATCCAGCCATGGTGGAAAACTGCGAAATGGGGATACATCCGATTCCATCACGGTATGCGGAAGCCGTGGCCCTGCTATACGCGCGATGGTTTGAAGATGTGGGTGGATCGGATCGGCGAATTCTGGGGAAAGCACGGAACGGTTTACGTGTTCTTCAACAACGATCCCAAATGCTGTGCGCTGGATGATGCGATCACGTTCGCGGAGGAATGCGACAAAGTTGGGTTGCAGCCCACGCGTGTACCTCTACGACATGAGGTGACGGTTGAAGGCTGGCTGGGGCCAGGAAAAAAGCCGGGCGGAAAGATGTTCGGTTGATCTATTGCATATGGATCAACTGGCCCGATCCATTGATCGAGCTTTCGATCGCCGGATCGCCGCGATAGTATACATCACCGGCATCGTTGATCTGCACCTTCAGTTCATCGGTGGCCCAGCAATGGAAGTCTCCCACGCCACTGTTGTTGATGTTCACGATCGCTGCTCGCAGATCCGCCGCATCGATCGTACCCATGATCCCACTGTAATAATTCGCGTTCGCCTGTACCTGCCCGCGCAGCACCACGTCACCGGCGCCTGTATGCAGACCTACCTCGATCGAATTCACGTTCACCGTGAGATCAACAGTACCCATGGCGAGCCATTGATCGATCCGCAGAATATCCTGCCTCACCGTATCGGTGGCGGAAATGTTCCCTGTTCCACGCAATGTGAGCGTGCGCACATCAGCGATCGGCACTTTTACAACGATGCGCGGCTTGAAGCTGCGCACCCAATTGCAGCGGTTCTCGTTCGTCACATAAAGCACGCTGTCACGCACTTCGGTGCGTACCTGATCCATGAGATTCCTGCCCGCTTCGACAACGATCGTCGTAGCAGGTACATGGTCGAGCACCACATCGATCCGATCGCTGACATCCACGGTGTGGAAACCGGCCAGAACACGCTCCTCCGATCGTTGCGGACCGGTGCTCGTGATGCAATCATCCCATTGTTCCTTCCTGCAGCCGGAAAGAAGCACCAAGGCGCACAATGGTATGATCCGTTTCAGTGCCATCGGTATCCAACACCCCATTCCCAATGATCGGCCACGGCATAATGGCTTTTCAACGCCACATGCCACATCAGCTTTTTTCCGGATCGGTAACGCATGCCGAGACGGTGGAAAAGCGGTGATTCATCCGGATAAGGTGAATAGGCATAAGCCCCCATCTGCAGGAGAAGCTCGCCTCTTCCGAAGCCCAGCGCCCAACCGCCATGGATGCCGATCTGCGTGTAGTCGATCCTATCCTTCTCCCGCAACTCCTCATGGATCGTCTGCAGGCTTCCCTTGTTGAACAGATCGATCCCCGCGGAAAAGGACGACTTCGGTGTAACGTTCCATTGCACCTGGCCGACCACGCTGAACACACCATACTGTCCGCTGAGCGGCCGCGCCACTTCACTTATGCCGAACCCACCGATCACGCTCTGTTCGCGCCTTCTCTTCTGGAAGCGCGTCGTATCCGCCGTCACCGGGGCCACCCAGCCTTCGGAAAGTGCGTAGCCCACACCGAGATCGAGCGATACGAGATTCGCACCGAGGTTGGGCAGCTTGAACGCGCCATTGCTCCAATGATCGATGGAAATACCGGTGGAGAAACGCGCTCTGCCCAGATCGATGCGATACCGGAATTTCAATTGGATCGCCGTGTTCACCCGCGAACCGGTGGTTATCTGCTTGAAATTCTCCACCCGATCGAAAGGTTTGAAGATGTAGCCGACTCCCCATCCAAGCCGCATCCCGAAGCTGCTCCGCTCGCCTAGCACGAAAGGCAGATCGAGGTAAGGAATGAAGCGCACGCCACCGCCGATCACCTCATCGTTGGCCATGCCGCTGTACATGAGGCCGAACCCGAAACCTGCATCCTTGTAAAGCCGTTGCCATGGCTTGTCACCACGGAACTTCCGCTCGAGATCCAGCTCGAAGGCCGTGGCATGGTCCTGCACCAGGTACCAGGCGGCCGGTCGGTGCGGCCAGAGAAATCCATAATGTGCATGCGCTCCGACATACCATGGCGGAGTGTTTTGCTGCGCAAGCAGATCGACCGAGAAGAGAACAAGGATCAGAACGATCGAACGCATTCTCAAGCGGTCACTACTGGGGCGTTCCGTGGGGAATATCGCTGCTGGCCATACTGCCGCATGTATAGATCGTAGATGATGCCATCCGCAAGACCGACCTTCGGCACGAACACTTCCTCGACCCCGGCGGCTTCCATGATACGCAGGAAGATGTCCGCGGCCGGCACGATCACATCGGCCCGATCGGGGCGAAGCCGCAGGCGCCTGATCCGATCCTGGTAACTGTACGAGGCGATCCGGTCGCGATGTTTCCGAATGTCGTTACGAAGTAAGGGTTCACCGAAGGAATTACCGTTCTCCTTGAATATCCTGTTGATGTTCCCGCCGGTCCCGATCGCCATCACCATATCATGCCTTTGGCGAAGATCTTCCAGGAAACCCTGAACTTCCTCCCAGGTCCCTTCCTCCACCTTGCCCTTCAACATGCGCACGGTCCCGATCCGGAAACTCGCCGCCTTCACCCGGCGCCCGCCTTGCAACAAGGTGAGCTCCGTGCTTCCTCCACCCACATCGATGTATAGGTAACTGCGATCCTTCAACAGGTCCTGTGTCCAGAAGGTGTTCACGATGAGGTCGGCCTCCAACCTTCCATCGATCACTTCGATGTGCACACCGCTTTCCATTTCCACCCGGTGAAGGATCTCCTCACGATTCGCTGCTTCGCGCATTGCGCTGGTGGCGCAACAACGGAATTGTTTCACTCCATAGACCTCCGTGAGCAGACGGAACGCCTTCAGGCTTTTGATCAGGTGATCGCGCTTGGCGTTGCCGATCGAACCGTTCTCGAAGACATCCTCGCCCAGGCGGATCGGCACGCGCACGAGTGTTTGCTTCTTCACGACCGGGTGATCTTCGCGCTCGATCACTTCGGCGACCAACAGGCGCACGGCATTGGAACCGATATCGATCGCTGCGTATGTGAGGTTCCGGTCGATGGGTCTAAGGTAAGATCGGAAGCTATCAATGATCTTTCCCGGCCGGCCGCTCCAGGATCTCCTTCGCTTCTCTTTCATCACCGGGCTTCTTCTCCGGCGCTTCCTGTTGATGTTGTGCCTGCGGTTGAAGATCAAGCTGCACGTTGATCGGGAAGTGGTCCGATCCGAAATACGCCATGCGTTCCATGTGGATCAGCTTGAAGTGATCGGAATGGAAAAGGTGATCGAGCGGATATCGGAAGAATCGGCTCTTCGCATTGAAGCTATTGAAAAAACCACGCCCAATGCGGGGATCGAGCAGGCGGCTGATCCGCTGAAAGAGCCGGGTGGTGTGCGACCAGGCGACATCGTTGAAGTCGCCGGCGATGATGATCGGAAGATCCACTCCTTCCAATTCCTTGGCGATCACCACTAGCTCCGCGTCTCGCTGATCACTGTCCTGCCTTTCCTTGTTGCGCGGATGTTCGATCCCGGGAGGAAGCGGATGCACGCCATGGAACAGGATCTTGCGGCCACCTTTCGATGTGATCGTAGCGCGGATCGAAGGGATGTCATCATCGATCAGCGTGCGTACCCCGGCATCGCTGATCGGCAGGCGTGAGTACAGGTTGATCCCATATGTATTCTCCAATGGATGAAGGACCGTATGTGGATGCGATCGCTCGAGTTCGTGCAACCGATCGGTCCACCAGTGATCCATTTCAGTGAGGAGTATGATGTCCGGATCGGCCTTCCGGATCTCTTGTAACAGATCCTCGGCACGGCGATTTTCCTGCAACACATTGGCCACAAGCACATTCACTGGATCGTGTTTCCCATCCGCATCAAGCACACGTTCCCTGGCCAGTAAAGTATAAGGAAAGATGTGCCATACCTGGATCACGATCGCAACGATCAGTAAGCCAACCAGTACCTGTTCGGCCGGCGCGAGCGATCGGTACAGAAAAGCTTCGATAGCCAGAATGATCAGCCCGAACAACAACAATTGCGCGCGCGGAAAATCGAAGATCCTCACCCACCAACGATCGGTGCGGATGAAGGGCAGGAATGTTCCCAGGACCACGAAGCCCGCTAGCGCATCCGCGATGAACTTCATGTCCTCGTTGTTCTATGCCAGCTGGATCAACCGATCTTCCAATGCCTTGATCTTCGCTTCGGCATCGGCTTTCTTCCTGCGCTCGTTCTCGATCACCTGTGGCGGAGCACCGGCCACGAAACGCTCGTTGGAAAGCTTCTTCTCCACGCTCGCAAGGAAGCCTTTCAGATACTCGAGTTCCTCCACTGCTTTTTTGCGTTCCGTTTCAGGATCGATGTTACCACCGAGATCCACCGAATATTCCGTGGTATCGACAAGGAATTTCACCACTGTGTCAGTGGATCGGGATGCAGGATGGATCGCGATCGAATTGGCGAGCTTTTTCGCGAGCGCAGCTACGGCATCACTCATGGGCACCTCGCCATTCACTTGGATCTCCAGCGCTTCCTTCGGACTCATGCCGCGTTCGTTGCGCATGTTGCGGATAGCGGAAACGAGATCGAATGCATGCTGCACTTCGGCTTCCAACTTCCGATCGCCATCCCCGCCCTTCGGCCATTGTGCAACGATGATGTCCTCGCTTTCATTCCGATCGCGCAGCGCGTGCCACAATTCTTCGGTAAGGAACGGCATGAATGGATGCAGTAATTTCAACACATCCTCGAAGATCCCGATCGTTTCTTCATACGTCTTGCGATCGATGGGATCGGCCTTGCCATCGATGAACGCAGGCTTGATCGCTTCCAGGTACCAGCTGCAGAGATCATCCCAGATCAACTTATACGTGGCCATCAATGCCTCGCTGATCCTGAATTGATCGTACAGTCCGTCGATCTCTGCCGTTGCGCTCTTCACCCGGCTTTGCATCCAACGCACCGCCACTTCAGAAGATCCAGGTTGTTGCTTATCTGCGATCGCAAAACCCTTCACCAGGCGGAACGCGTTCCAGATCTTGTTGCTGAAGTTGCGGCCCTGTTCGCACAGGCTTTCATCGAAAGGCAGATCGTTGCCCGCAGGACTACTGAAGAGCATTCCGGTGCGCACGCCATCGGCACCATACTTCTCGATCAGCTCGATCGGATCGGGCGAGTTGCCAAGGCTCTTGCTCATCTTCCGGCCCTGCTTGTCACGCACGATCCCCGTGAGGTACACGTTCTTGAACGGAATATCGTTCCGATACTCCATGCCCGCCATGATCATGCGCGCCACCCAGAAGAAGAGGATCTCCGGCGCCGTCACCAGATCGTTGGTCGGGTAGTAGTACTTGATGTCCCTGTTGTTCGGGTCCTTGAAACCATCGAACACACTGATCGGCCACAACCAGCTGCTGAACCAGGTATCGACCACATCCTCATCCTGACGAATGCCTTCGGTGGAAAGCCTCTTCTCCTTGAAATACGCGATCGCCTCGGCTTCGGTCTTGCAAACGGCCACATCATCATCGGCATTGTACCAAGCGGGGATCCGTTGACCCCACCACAGCTGCCGGCTGATGCACCAGTCGCGCACATTCTCCATCCAGTACGTGTAGGTGTTCACGAATTTTTGCGGATGGAGCTTCACGCGCCCATCCTTCACCACCTCCAGTGCAGGTTTCGCCAGCTCGGCCATCTTCACGAACCATTGCAGCGAAAGCCGCGGCTCGATCACCGCATCGGTGCGCTCGCTGGTGCCCACCTTGTTGATGATGTCCTCTGTCTTCACCAGGTGACCCTGTGCCTCCAACTCCTTCACGATCTTCTTGCGCGCCACGAAGCGGTCCTCGCCCACGTACAGTTGTGCGGCTGCGCTCAGCGTCCCGTTCGGCTCCAGGATGTCGATCGTCTCCAGCCCATGCTTCCTGCCGAGCTCGTGGTCGTTCACATCGTGCGCGGGCGTCACCTTCAACGCACCGGTACCGAACTCGCGCTCCACATACTCATCGAAGATCACCGGAATGCTCCTGTTGATCAGCGGCACCAGCACACGCTTGCCTTTCAGGTGCGCGTAACGCTCATCCTCGGGATGTACAGCGATCGCCGTGTCACCAAGGATCGTCTCGGGACGTGTTGTCGCGATGGTTATGAATTGCGCCTCATCCCCCTGCCCCTTCTCCAGTGGAGAAGGGGAGTCGATCCGGTACCGCACATGGTACAGCTTGGAGTTCACCTCCTTGTAGATCACCTCCTCATCGCTCACGGCGGTAAGCGCCTGCGGATCCCAGTTCACCATGCGCAGGCCGCGGTACACCAGGCCTTTCTTGTGCAGATCGATGAACACGTCCAGCACCGCCTCGCTCAGGTCGGGCTCCATCGTGAAGCGCGTGCGTTCCCAATCGCAGCTGGCACCGAGCTTCTTCAGCTGTTCCAGGATCACCCCGCCGTACTTCTCCTTCCACGCGAAGGCATGCTTCAGGAACTCTTCCCGGCCGATCGTACTTTTCTTGATCCCCTGTTCCGCGAGCAACCGCACCACCTTCGCTTCCGTGGCGATCGATGCGTGATCGGTGCCCGGCACCCAGCACGCGTTCTTGCCGAGCATCCGCGCACGCCGCACCAACACATCCTGGATGGTGTTGTTCAGCATGTGCCCCATGTGCAGCACACCGGTCACGTTCGGCGGCGGTATCACCACCGTGTACGGCTCGCGCTCATCGGGCACACTGCGGAAGTAGCCCTTCTGCAGCCAGTGCTGATACCATTTGCTTTCGCTTTGCGCGGGATCGAAACGTTTGGGAAGTTCCATTGCGGCTGTAAAGGTACGGGGGAGGTCATTCCGGGCTTTACCCGGGATCGCGTGCATGCGCAGGCACCCTCTCCCCGGGAGAGGGCGGGGGTGAGGGTTGGGCGAATTCCTGTCAGGTCGTGCCTCCGGCTGCAAGTCCTCCCTGCGGTCCGGGCTTTCCGCCTGCGGCACTTACGCAGATCCGGTCCTTATGCACGGTGATCTGTGATCGGACCATTAATTCAGGTCAACCTCCAGAATCCAACCTCCAGCCTCCAATTATCCCCGTGGCACAGCATACGCCTTCACCTCCGCATCCGTGATCTCCTTCCCGCTCAGGATCACCAATCGCTCGATCACGTTGCGCAACTCCCGCACATTGCCTGTCCACGGAAGTTTCTGCAGTTCCTTCACCGCCTTGTCGTTGATCTTCTTCGCTGGAATTCCCTGCTCATTGCAGACCTGCGCAATGAAGTGGTCGGCAAGCAATGGAATGTCCTCGGTGCGTTCGCTCAGGCTCGGCACATGGATCGGGATCACGCTCAACCGATGGAACAGATCCTCCCGGAAGCGGCCTTCGGCGATCTCCTTCTTCAGGTCCTTGTTGGTGGCGGCAACCACACGAACGTTCACGCGGATGTCCTTGTCACCACCCACGGGTGTGATCCGGTTCTCCTGCAACGCACGCAGCACCTTCGCCTGCGCGGAAAGGCTCATGTCGCCGATCTCATCCAGGAAAAGCGTTCCGCCATCGGCCAGTTCGAACTTGCCTTTCCGATCCTTGAACGCACTGGTGAAACTGCCTTTCATGTGACCGAAGAGTTCGCTCTCGATCAGTTCACTCGGGATCGCTGCGCAGTTCACTTCAATGAAAGGACCACTGGCGCGAGCGCTTTTCTCGTGGATCATGCGGGCCACGCCTTCCTTGCCCGCGCCATTTCCACCGGTGATCAAAACACGCGCATCACTTGGCGCCACTTTTTCGATCATTTCCTTGATCTCCTTCAGCGCCTTGCTTTCGCCCACCATCTGCGTCGCTTGTGCCTTCTTGCTCACCTTTTGGCGTAGCACTTTCGTCTCTTCCACCAGCTTTCCGCGATCAAGCGCATTGCGCACGCTCACCAGGATCCGGTTGATGTCCGGCGGTTTCTGGATGAAGTCGAAGGCACCTTTCTTGAGTGCATCCACCGCGGTTTCGATCGTGCCATGGCCGCTGATCATCACCACCGGCAGTTCTTCATTGAACTGCTGGATCTTCTCCAGCACTTCCAGACCGTCCATCTTCGGCATCTTTATATCGCACAGCACCAGATCGAACTTGCCTGCCTTCGCTTTCGTGCAGCCCTGCTGGCCATCCTCAGCTTCTTCAACCTTGTGCCCTTCGTGCTCCAGGATCTCGCGGAGCGCGTAACGGATCGCTTTTTCGTCGTCTATGATGAGGATGTTGGCCATGGAAGTTGATCTGCTGCAAAGATGACTAGGGAAGTTTGATCTCCGTCACCTTTTGTCGAACCCATTCCTCATCTTCGCGCCAATGCCAACCCTCAACTGGATCGGAAAGGACAAGGTGATCAACCACCACCGCGATGTGCCCTACAAGGTGCTGGAGAAACAGTACACCTTCCGATCGGAAGTGGAGAATACCGGAGTCGAACCGGTCCTGAGAGAAACGGTACCGAAGGAGGGACTCGAACCCGATCAAAATTCCGGAGCGCGCCCCCCTCTCCTTGGGAGAGGGGCTGGGGGTGAGGGCGGCAACATGATCATCCATGGGGACAATCTGGAGGCGCTTAAAAGCCTCTTGCCGCAGTATGAAGGTAAGATCAAGTGCATTTACATCGATCCGCCCTACAACACCGGCAACGAAGGCTGGGTGTACAATGACAATGTGAACGACCCGCGCATCAAGAAGTGGCTGGGCGATGTGGTGGGCAAGGAGGGTGAGGACCTGAGCCGCCACGACAAATGGCTCTGCATGATGTACCCGCGGCTGGTGCTGTTGCATAAGTTGCTGGCAGAGGATGGCTCGATCTGGATCTCGGTTGATGATAATGAAGCTGCACATCTACTGTTAATGTGCAATGAGATCTTTGGCAATTCAAATCATATCGCAACCATCATTTGGGAGAAAACGGATAGTCCAAAGATGGACTCGAAATATTTCTCTTCTAAACATGATTACGTTGCCGTTTTCGCGAAAAGCTTGGTTAAGGTATCACTGAGTCAAATCGCGGCTACAGACGACGAGTTGGCCCATTATAAGAAGGTTGACGACCATGGGAGGAGGTATTATATCAAGCCTCTAAGAGCGATGGGCGGCCAGGGTGAGACTCGTGAGGCAAGACCTAACCTTTACTACCCCATTACCGCTCCTGACGGCACTTTAGTATATCCTCAAAGGAAGGATGGATCTGATGGAGCATGGAGATGGTCAAAGGATAAGGTTGATGAAGAAGCAGAACGGATAGAATGGATCAAGACAAGAAATGGATGGAGCGCGAATTTTAGGATCTATGCAGCCGCGAATTCCACAAGACCTATCGAAACAATTTGGTATCATTCGGAAGTTGGCAGTAATCGTACGTCCAAAGCAGAGGTCAATGCACTTTTAGCGGATACTAATTCTTTCAATACACCAAAACCAGTTTCGCTCCTCGATCGTGTTCTAAAATGCACTACTTCTAAAGATTCAATAATCCTCGACTCTTTCGCAGGCAGTGGCACCACCGCCCACGCCGTG
>JAEYYE010000230.1 GCA_023430945.1 Bacteroidota bacterium | reverse complement strand
GGCGTGGCCGATCAGCTGGGCGAGATGATGGAGGACTACAAGGTGATTGTGGACAAGAGCACCGTTCCTGTGGGAACCGCCGAAAAAGTACATGCTGCGATCGCGAAGAAGGCGAAAGTGCCTTTCGATGTGGTGAGCAATCCGGAATTTTTGCGTGAAGGCTTTGCAGTGGATGACTTCCTGAAACCTGATCGCGTGGTGGTGGGCACCAGCAGCGAACGCGCACAAAAGGTGATGGAAGACCTGTACAAGCCGTTCGTGCGCCAGGGCAATCCGATCATCTTCATGGACGAGCGCAGTGCTGAATTGACGAAATACGCCGCGAATGCGTTCCTCGCCACCAAGATCACGTTCATGAACGAGATCGCGAATTTCTGCGAGATGGTGGGCGCCGATGTGGACAAGGTGCGGATCGGTATCGGCAGCGACAGCCGGATCGGCAAGCGATTCCTATTCCCCGGCATCGGTTACGGCGGAAGCTGTTTCCCGAAGGATGTGCAGGCGCTGTCAAAGAGCGGAAAGGAGGCGGGTTACGACTTCCAGATCATCAATAGTGTAATGGAGGTGAACGAGCGCCAGAAGACCACGATCATCGAGAAGATGAAAGCGGTCTATGGCGATCTGGCCGGCAAGCATTTCGCCATGTGGGGCCTGGCCTTCAAGCCCGATACCGACGATATCCGCGAAGCACCGGCCTTGTACATGATCGATGCGTTGCTCGCAGCGGGCGCCACCGTTACGGCGTTCGATCCGGAGGCGATGGAGAACGTGAAGAAATTGCTCGGCGACAAGATCACTTTCGCCAGCGACGAATATGAAGCGCTGAAGGATGCCGACGCGCTGATCATCGCCACCGAATGGGCACTCTTCCGCACGCCGGACTTCGATCGGGTGAAGGAAAGCTTGAAGGCGAGAACGATCTTCGATGGCAGGAACCTCTACGATCTCGATGAGATGGAGAAGGCCGGTTTCCACTATGTAAGCGTGGGCCGCCAGGTGGTGAATGCGCCCGTACGTGAAAAGGTGAAAGCTTGATGCGATCAGAAAATGAGATGATCAGAAGATCAGATGATCATCTTCTGGCGAACGAATTATCTGATCATCTAATCATCTGATCATCTGATCATGAAAGAACGTGTGCTGATCACCGGCGCCGCCGGTTTCCTGGGCTCCCATCTCTGCGATCGCTTCCTGCGGGAAGGCTATTACGTGATCGGGATGGACAACCTGATCACCGGGCGGCTGAAGAACATTGAACACCTCTTCAAGCGGGAGGATTTCGAATTCTATCACCATGACGTGAGCAAGTATGTGCATGTGCCGGGTCCGTTGAAGTACATCCTGCATTTCGCCAGCCCCGCCAGCCCGATCGATTACCTGAAGATCCCGATCCAGACGCTGAAGGTGAGTTCGCTGGGCACGCACAATCTGCTCGGATTGGCAAAGGCGAAAGGCGCACGCATCCTGGTCGCCAGCACCAGTGAAGTGTACGGCGATCCACAGGTGCACCCACAAACCGAGGATTATTGGGGGCATGTGAATCCGATCGGTCCGCGTGGTGTGTATGATGAAGCAAAACGTTTCCAGGAAGCGATCACCATGGCGTACCACACGTACCATGGCCTGGAAACTCGCATCGTGCGGATCTTCAATACCTACGGTCCACGGATGCGTTTAAATGATGGACGCGTATTACCGGCGTTCATCGGCCAGGCGTTACGCGGCGAGGATCTAACCGTTTTCGGTGATGGCAGCCAGACGCGAAGCTTCTGTTACGTGGATGATCTGATCGAAGGGATCTACCGTTTGCTGAAGAGCGATTATGCCGGTCCGGTGAACGTTGGCAATCCGGCCGAGATCACTATTTCGCAGTTCGCTGAGGAGATCATAAAGCTCACCGGCACCAGCCAGAAAGTGATCTACAAACCGCTACCGCAGGACGATCCGATGCAGCGCCAGCCGGACATAACGCTGGCGAAAAAGATCCTGGATTGGGAGCCGAAGGTGGGCCGCGCCGAAGGCTTGAAGATCACGTACGATTACTTCAAGAGCCTGAGCGAAGACGAGCTGTACCAGAAGGAGCACAATACGTTCGAGGGGTACGTGCGGAAGTAAGGACCTGATCTATCTTATTTGAGAGATCAGAACCGACAACTCTTTGTCACTGATCGACGATCTACTTGACTTATCGTAAATAGTCAAAAGCCAGATCACTTCATCCACGACTTGGATGCATGTGATCACGCGTGCTCCTCCAGATTTCCCTTTCCTCTTTGATGCGATCCGCATCCGCACTTTGTGAACAATCCCTGCAAAGGAATGCTCCTTGTCGCGGTTCCTCCAGTAAATTTTCGACCAATTCCTGAAGATCCTGCTTCAGTGAAGGGAATTTCTTTACGAGGATCTTGGCTTGCCGATCGAATTCGGGAAGGGTGCGGATCTCAAAGCTCATCGAGGAGCTTTTGCACTGGACGGCCTTTTAATTTCCCAGACTTAACCTGATTCATTTGCTCTACCGCGGTCTGCACATTGGTGCGTATAGCCTCATTTTCGTCCTGAACGGCTGTGGTCTTCACAAAAGGTAAACTACGCAAAAGCTCCAGAAGGAACTCGGCCTTGCTTTCTTTTACCTCGATCAGGATCTTCATGGCATTCAAAGATAATTGATCGAGCAGGACCGATCCCGCGTGAGGTACATACGTGGAAAGCCCGGAAGCCGCCCGCCATCCGGCGGGGCTGAGGACTTGAAGCATTGGCCCGACGGCGCTGGCCCTGAGCGGAGCCGAAGGGTGAGCGTCGGCACGCCCAAAGAAATCGCAATCCCGGCTTTCGGTACCTTCGCAGCCCCGAATGAGCGAGTACACGGCACATCCCACGGCGGTGATCGACGAAGGCTGCACGATCGGCCGGGGCACGCGCATCTGGCATTTCAGCCATATAATGCCCGGCTGCACGATCGGCGAGGATTGCAACATCGGGCAGAACGTGGTGGTGAGCCCCGGCGTGAAGCTGGGCCGCAACGTGAAGGTGCAGAACAACGTGAGCATCTACACCGGCGTGGAGTGCGAGGATGATGTGTTCCTTGGGCCGAGCATGGTGTTCACCAACGTGATCAACCCGCGCAGTGCGGTGGCGCGGCGCGATCAGTACCTTCGCACGCTTGTGAAAAAAGGAGCTTCGATCGGCGCGAACGCGACCATTGTGTGCGGGCATGATATCGGCCGCTACGCCTTCATCGGCGCTGGTGCGGTGGTGACGAAGGAAGTGCCGGATTTTGCGCTTGTGGTGGGCAATCCCGCGCGGCAGACCGGCTGGATGAGCGAGTATGGTCACAAGTTGAAATTCAACGAGGCCGGTGAAGCGGTATGCCTGGAAAGCGGCCAGCGTTATTCGCTGAAAGGCGGCAAGGTGGAACGGATCAAATGAGCCAACTTCGATCGGAAGGAAGGATCGGGTTCGCGATCGTGGGTTGCGGACATATCGGGAAGCGGCATGCCGAAATGGTTTCGCGCCATCCGGAAGCCGAACTGGTTGCGCTTTGCGATCAACGAGATCGGAAGGAATTGGGCATCGATCACCTGGATGTTCCCTTCCACAACGATCTGGATGAAATGCTGGCGCAGCACGATGCCCGGATCGATGTGGTCTCCGTGTGTACGCCGAATGGTCTTCACGTTCCGCAAAGCCTGATCGCGCTGGAACACCGCAAACATGTGGTGTGCGAGAAGCCGATGGGACTGAACAAGGCCGGTTGCGAAAAGCTCATCTATAAGGCGTTGCAGGTGCACCGCCACTTGTTCGGCGTGATGCAGAACAGGTACAGTCCGCCGAGCCAGTGGATCAAGAGCGTGGTGGATGGAGGGTTGCTTGGCGACATCTTCATGGTGCAGGTGAACTGCTACTGGAACCGCGACGAGCGTTACTACAGGAAAGGCAGCTGGAAAGGCACCGCGGATCTCGATGGCGGCACGCTGTTCACGCAATTCAGCCATTTCATTGACATCATGTACTGGCTTTTCGGCGACATCAACGAGATCCAGGGCAAGTTCGATGATTTCACACACAAGGAACTCACCGCCTTCGAGGACAGTGGCCTGGTGAACTTCCGTTTCCTCAACGGCGGAATGGGCTGCATCAACTACAGCACCGCTGTCTGGGACCGCAACCTGGAGAGCAGTATGACGATCATCGGTAGCAAGGGCAGCGTGAAGATCGGCGGGCAGTACATGGACAAGGTCGAGTACTGCCACATCAAGGACTACGAAATGCCGGTGCTCGCCGAAACGAATCCGGCGAACGATTACGGCGTGTACAAGGGCAGCGCCAACAACCACGGGTACATCATAGACAACGTGGTGGATACGCTGAAGGGAAGGAATACCATGACCACCAACGCGCTGGAAGGCTTGAAGGTGGTGGAGATCATTGAACGCATCTACGAGAAAAGGAATGAACAGTCTGTATGATCGCCTGCTGAAGAAGGAGGCGAAACTCGCAGTGATCGGCCTGGGCTATGTAGGCCTGCCGATCGCACTGGCGTTCGCGCGCAAATTGAAGGTGGTCGGCTTCGACATCAACCAGAAGCGCGTGGACATGATGCGCAATGGCGAAGATCCGAGCAACGAATTGGAGGCTTCGGAATTCGAAGGGACGGACATCCATTTCACCGCCGATCTGGAGGATCTGCGCGATGTGGAATTCTTCATCGTGGCCGTGCCCACACCGATCGATCAGCAGAACATCCCCGATCTGGGTCCGTTGCTTGGAGCAACGCGCACCGTGGGCCAGGTGTTGAAGAAAGGTGACTTCGTGGTGTATGAAAGCACCGTGTATCCGGGCTGCACCGAGGAGGATTGTGTGCCGTTGCTGGAGCGCTTGAGCGATCTGAAATACATCGACGATTTCAAGGTCGGCTATTCACCTGAGCGGATCAATCCGGGCGACAAGGAACATACCCTGGAATCGATCGTGAAAGTGAGCAGCGGTTGCGATCCGGAGAGTGCGGAAACGATCGCGAAAGTGTATGAGTTGGTGGTGAAGGCCGGCGTTCATCGCGCCACGAGCATCAAGGTGGCCGAAGCGGCGAAGATCATTGAGAACACGCAGCGCGACGTGAACATCGCTTTGATCAACGAGCTTTCGATCATCTTCAATCGCATGGGCATCAATACCTACGATGTGCTTGAAGCGGCAGGGACGAAGTGGAATTTCCTGAAATTCCAGCCAGGTCTCGTAGGTGGCCATTGTATCGGTGTGGATCCGTATTACCTCGTCTTCAAGGCGAAGGAACTGGGCTACCACGCTCAGATCATCGATAGTGGCCGTTTCGTGAACGACAGCATGGGCGGTTACGTGGCCAAACAGACTGTGAAGAAGATCATCGCTTCGGGAACCAATCCTGCGGATGCACGCGTGCTGGTGATGGGCGCAACGTTCAAGGAGAACGTCACCGACATCCGCAACAGCAAGGTGGCCGATGTGGTGAAGGAATTACAGAGCTTCAGTTGCACGGTGGATGTGACCGATCCGCACGCGGACAGCGCCGAGGTGAAGCACGAATACGGCTACGAGCTCGCGCCCGAGATGAAAGGTCCGTACGATGCCGTGATCGTAGCGGTGAACCACGCCGATTACGTGAAGATGGAGGAGAAG
>JAEYYE010000177.1 GCA_023430945.1 Bacteroidota bacterium | reverse complement strand
GAAGAAGGGATCGCACCGCGTCTTCGAGTACAACGATCGCTTTTCGATCGCGCCGGTGCTGAAGTACCTGATCTCCGATCGTACTTCGGCAACGCTGGAATACACGCATCAGTTCTCGGAGATGAGCGCGATCGGAAGCAATTATGCCTTCTCCAACCGCGGTTTCGCCGATCTGCCGGTGAACTTCACCACGGCTGAGAAAGGGCTTGATCCATCGCGGATCACCGAGTACAGCGTGCTATTGAACATTCAGCACAGGTTCAACAGGAATTGGGATCTTGTGGTGCAGGGATCCCACCTCAATTACAGCATGGTCGGGCAGAGCTTGTGGCCCTGGGGCTTCGCTCCCGCGAACGATTCGCTCATGCAACGGGGAATCAGCATTTGGGATGCGCTCGGCATCAACCAGAACGCACAGGCTTTCGTGAACGGAAAAGTGCGCACAGGTGGCGTTTCGCATACGATCCTCGCCGGTGTGGATCTGAGCGAGAAGGATTATTATGCTGATTGGAGCCAGGCTGCTGCGCTCGGAAACGCGAACTTCAATATCTACGCGCCTGTGTACGGAACGGTGAACGAAACGGAATTCCCGGAGTGGGACCGATCCATCGATCTGCGCTCACGTCCGGCAACTGTGTGGTACAACGATGGCTACGTTGGATTCTATGCGCAGGATGAACTGGGCTTCTTCAGCGATCGGTTGCGCGTAACGCTCGCGGGCCGCTACACCACGCTCACCAGCGAAGATCCGTACGCCGGCGACTATGAGAATTCAAAGATCACCCCACGCGCCGGTATCAGCTGGTCGGTGTTGAAGAACACGTCGATCTACGGATTGTACGATCAGTCGTTCCTCGCGAATCCGGGGCTGGACTGGCAGGGCAACGGCTTCGCGCCGATCACCGCGGACAACATTGAATTCGGTATGAAGCGCGATTGGGCGGGAGGAAAGTGGAACACCACTGTTTCCGCCTACCGGATCACGCGCAACAATGTGCTCACCACCGACCTGGAACACGCCGATCCGGTCACGGGCCAGTTCCTCTTCAGCCGGCAGACCGGCCAGCAGCAGGTGCAGGGCATCGAATTCGATCTGCGCGGCAGGTTGACCGGAGGCCTTTCGATCGTGTTGAACTACGCGTACACGGATGCGATCGTTACCAAGGACAGCGATCCGCAGATCGTGGGCAACGCCGTGCCTGGCGCCACGGAGCACATCCAGAACACATGGCTCACCTACGGCTTCTCCAAAGGTGGCTTGAGCGGCCTGGGCCTTTCGATCGGCTACCAGTACCAGGCAGGCCGATCCACGTGGTCGGTATTCGATACGCAAGGCAATTCGTTGCCGGAATATTTCAGGTTGGATGCGGCGATCGGCTACAAGTACAAGCGTTTCAAATTCGATGTGATCTGCAACAATCTGCTGAATGAATACCTCTATTCCGGCGCGCCATCGTATGGCATGATCTACTGGCAGACCGAAGCGGGCCGCAACGCGCGCATCACGATCGGATATTCCTTCTGATGACGGGTTTCCGAAGGATAGCCATTCTTGCGCACCGCATTCTGGGGTTGGCCTCGGGGCTGATCGTGGTGATCGTGGCGCTCACGGGTTGCATCTATGCGTTCCAGGAGGAATTGCAGGATCTGACGCAAACGTATCGTTTCGTTGAAGCGCAGGACAGGGAGTTCCTTCCGCCTTCGCAGATACAGGCGATCGCCGATCGAGCGTTGCCGGACAAGTTGATCCATGGCGTGATGTACCACGGCCGCGATCGCGCGGCAAAGGCGATCTATTGGAGCCTCGAGCATCACTACTACTATTTCGTTTATGTGAACCAGTACACCGGCGAAGTATTGAAGGTGAAGGATGAGTTCGCCGACTTCTTCCGGATCGTACTTGATGGACATTTCTACCTCTGGCTTCCACCGGAGATCGGGCAACCATTGATCTCCACGGCAACGCTGATCTTCGTGATCATCCTGATCACTGGCATAATCCTGTGGTGGCCGAAGAAACGATCCAACGTGAAGCAGAAATTCACGATCAAGGCGAACACGCGCTGGCGCAGGCGCAACTATGATCTGCACAGCGTTATCGGCATCTATGCTTCACTTCTTGGACTTGTTCTCGCGCTCACCGGCCTGATCTGGGGTTTCGAGTGGTTTCGCGATGGCGTTTACGCGATCGCTTCGGGCGGCGATAAGTTCCAGGAGTATGAAGCGCCGATGTCGGATACAACAGCGATCCACGATCATGCGATCCCCGCGGTGGATCGTGTCTGGGCGATGATGGTGAAGGAATATCCGGACGCAGCTTCGATCGAAGTGCATCCTCCCGAAGATGCGTACACATCGATCGCGGCGAACGCCAACTTCGAGGAAGGCACCTATTGGAAGATCGACTACCGCTATTTCGATCAGTATACGTTGAAGGAATTGCCGGTGGATCATGTGTGGGGAAGATTTCCGGCAGCAACTGGCGCGGATACGTTCATGCGGATGAACTATGATATCCATACCGGCGCGATCTGGGGATTGCCCGGAAAGATCCTGGCATTCTGCGTAAGCCTGCTGATCGCAAGCCTTCCGATCACCGGTACGTTGATGTGGTACGGAAGAAGAGTGAAGACGAAGCGATCCGTGGTGGTGGCAAGGCCGGATCGGAAATTGGTGGTGCGCGAAGCCCAGGTGGCATGGAAGCATCGCTCGATCGCACCATTGGTCACACGGGCAACGTTGCCGCACGAAGAAATTTCGCATCACGGCCGTTGACTGCAACTTGCGGCATCTTCACCGCATGCTGCGCAATTTCCTGATCACTTCGCTGCGCGATCTCTGGCGCAGCAAATACTACACGCTGATCAACCTGCTCGGGCTTGCCACCGGCATTGCCTGCTTCATCATGATCGGCATGCATGTGCGCCATGAGCGCAGCTTCGATCGCTTCGTGCCCGCGGCCGATCGGGTGTATCGCGTTGTTGGTGAGATCGAAATGGAAGGGCAGGGCGAACAGAGCAGCAGCATGGTCTTCGGCCTGGGACCAACGTTCCTCCACGACCATCCGGAACTGATCGAGACATATTGCCGCTGGTTCGATTTCCAGGATCCGCAACATTCATTGAAATACGATGATGGCACAGGCGCGCCAAAGCTCTTCAATGAATCGGGGATGTACCTGGTGGACAGCACCGTCTTCGATGTGCATGGCTACCGGCTGATCAAGGGTGATCCGGCCACTGCGCTTTCCGATCCGAATGCGATCGTGCTCTCGCAGGAACTCGCGCGCAAATATTTCGGCGAAGAAGAACCGATCGGGAAGATGATGAAGTGGGATGGCGTGATCGATGTGCAGGTGACGGGCATCCTTGCCGATCCGCCGAAGAATTCACACATCGAATTCAATGGACTCGTTTCGATCTATACGATCCTCTCGATCTGGAAGAACATCGAGCGCAACAATTGGGTCTGGAACCCGTGCTGGACGTACGTGAGGCTGAAAGAAGGAGTTGCACAGGCTGAAGCGGAACGCGTGTTCCCTGACTTCATCCAGAAATATTATCCTGATTTCCTAAAGAACCAGGTGGGCCACAAACTTCAACCGATCGCATCGATCCACCTCACTTCGCATCTCGATTATGAAATGCGCCAGAACGGCGATGCGCGAAGTGTGAACATCCTTGCGGTGATCGGGATCTTCATTCTGGTGATCGCGTGCGTGAACTTCATGAACCTCGCCACTGCGCGAAGCGCGTACCGGGCACGCGAAGTGGGTGTGCGGAAGGCGACAGGTGCCACGCGATCGCAATTGATCGGCCAGTTCCTGCTGGAAAGTGTGCTGATGAGTGTGATCGCTGCTTTGATCGCACTGATCCTGATCCGTGCTGCGTTGCCTGCGTTCAACTCCCTGGCTGGCCACGAACTGGTACTTTCCACTTCCTTGATCCCGATCGTACTTGGACTGGCATTGATCGTTGGTCTGCTCAGTGGGATCTATCCGGCTTTCTTCCTTTCATCCTTCCAACCGGTTGCGGTGTTGAAGGCGAATGCAGCCGGGACATCACGCGGACAGTCGTTGCGAAAATTGCTTGTGATCTCGCAATTCGCGATCGCCATGGTGCTGATCATCGGCACCGTGTTCGTGATGCGCCAGCACGAGCATCTGCGCAAGATCCATCTCGGTTTTGAGAAGGAGAACGTGTTACTACTGCCTGTGCGCGCACCGATGCACGACATCACAATGAAACTCTATCCGGAACTGAAGAACATCAGCGGCGTGAAGTCGGTCTCGTGGAGCAACGATATCATCGGAAGAAAGCACAACACGCATGAATTCAACTGGGGCGATATGGCCGAAGGGCAGTGGACCTATCTGCCTGCCTTGTATGCAGGCGTGGATCTGCACGAGACGCTCGATCTGAAGATCGTGGCCGGACGCTGGTTCTCACGCGATCATCCAGGCGATGATTCGCTCGGCGTGGTGATCAACGAAACGTTCGCGAAGCAACTCGGCCACCACGATCCGATCGGCGCGATCGGTGAGCGCATGGATACGCCGCATGGTGCGGAACGTGTGATCGGTGTAGTGAAGGATTTCAATTTCGATCCATTGCTGAAACCCGTTACGCCGTTCGTTTTCGACATGTGCCAACCGCACGACTATGGCCAGTGGATGCGCTATCTGTACCTGCGTCTCGCATCGGGCGATCAGTCGGCAACGATCGCACAGATCGGTGATCGATGGAAGGCGCAGACAATGGAATTTCCGTTCGAGTACCAGTTCCTGGACCAGAAGCTGGATGAGCAGTACGAAGCGCAGGGTACTCTAGCGAAGCTGGTCGGCATCTTCTCGATCCTTGCCGTGTTCATCGCCTGCCTCGGGCTTTTCGCACTCGCCTCCTGGACCGCGCAAAAGCGTACGCGTGAGATCGGGATAAGGAAGGTGATGGGAGCGGAAACTTCACAGATCACGATGTTGGTGACGCGCGATTTCCTGTGGCTGGTGGTGATCTCCGGGCTGATCGCGATCCCGATCGCCTGGTTCGGTGTGGATCGATGGCTGGCCACCTTCGCTTTCCGCACGCATATCGATCCGATCGTTTTTGTGGGCGCAGCGGTTGCGGTACTGGTGATCGCGGCCTTCACGGTGGGCGCGCGGGCGGTGATGGCTTCACGCACGGATCCCGTGGTCGCGTTGCGCCATGAATAGGAACGAACTAAAAATGCATTCTGAACGTTATATCCCATCCCGGGCAGCTTTTCCTGCTCCGGATGCATCTATTTGAAGCGATCCGGAATGTGGCCGGGTTTGTGTATGGGAATGTGATCTCTTCCGGGGAACGGTAGGTCGGGCTGAGAGTTGTTTTCGGAACCAGCTATCGCCAAGGACACCACCCCGGGCCCTCAACGCAACTGTGAAGTTGGTGGAGGTGAGCCCGCCCGCAGCCTTGCTGCGGGCGGTGTTGTTCCCGCCGATCGCTATGCGAGCTTGAAGACCTTTTTCACCGCTGGAACGGCGTTCAGGTCTTCCCAAGGGAACAAGCGAACAGTAACGGTCTTCTGCTGGCCGGCGTTCTTGAAGCTCTTGGTCACTTCGCGGGTCGCGCGGCCCATATGCCCGTAGGAGGCGGTTTCCTGATAGATCGGGGTGCGCAGCGCGAATCGCTGTTCGATGAAATAAGGCCGAAGATCGAATTCCTTCATACCCAGGATCTTTTCGGCGATCTCGCCATCGGTGAGCTTCACCTTCGCTGTTCCGTAGGTGTTCACGAAAAGGCCCACAGGCCGCGCAACACCGATCGCGTACGCCACCTGCACCAGCACTTCATCACACAGGCCGGCGGCCACAAGGTTCTTCGCGATGTGGCGCGTGGCATAGGCCGCGCTGCGGTCCACCTTGCTGGGATCCTTTCCGCTGAAGGCTCCGCCGCCGTGCGCACCTTTTCCACCGTACGTGTCAACGATGATCTTGCGGCCGGTGAGGCCGGTATCGCCATGCGGCCCACCGATCACGAACTTGCCGGTGGGGTTCACGTGGTACTTCACATCGGTGCCGAAGAGGGCCTGCACCCGCTTCGGAAGTTTTTTCTTCACGCGCGGCATGAGCACTTCGATCACATCGTGGCGGATCTGCGCGAGCATCGCCTGTTCCTTCCCGAAATCATCGTGCTGGGTGCTCAGTACGATCGCATCGATCCGCATCGGTTTGTGATCGTCGTCGTATTCGATCGTCACCTGGCTTTTCGCATCGGGGCGCAGGTAGGGCATCTTCGATCCCTTCTCGCGGCGGATGTCCGCAAGTTCGCGCAACATCAAATGGGCGATCTCCAGCGGCAATGGCATGTAATTGTCCGTATCGCGGCATGCGTAGCCGAACATCATTCCCTGATCGCCCGCGCCTTGCTCTTCCGGCTTTTTCCGTTCCACTCCCTGGTTGATGTCCGGGCTTTGCTCGTGGATCGCGCTGAGCACACCGCACGAATGCGCTTCGAACATGTATTCGCTCTTGGTGTAGCCGATCTTCTTGATCACGTTGCGTGCGATCTCCTGCACATCGAGATAGGCACTGCTCTTCACTTCACCGGCAAGCACCACCTGCCCGGTGGTCACCAGGGTTTCACATGCTACTTTGCTCGATGGATCGAAGGCGAGGAAATGGTCGATGAGCGCATCGCTGATCTGGTCGGCCACCTTGTCCGGATGGCCTTCACTGACGGATTCCGAAGTGAAGAGGTAAGGCATGTGTTTTTTGAAAGTAGGCGCAAAAGAACGAGTTCCCGGCCGATCGTGGAACGAACAAGGCGCCGTTGATATGAACAACCGGACCGGCGAGGGTATCGGCCGGGGCGATCGGAACTTTGCACCGCAGCCTCCGCCGCGCTAATTTCATGTAATGATCGTGATGATGAAGAAGTGTGTGTTCTCGATCCTGACCGGCCTTGCGCTGATCGGCCCGTATACTGAGGTGAGCGCCCAGGCGTTCGCCGTGGGCGATAATGTGATCGGCCTGAGCGTTGGGGTTGGCGGACATTATCGTGCCTACAATTCGTACACGGCACAGACTCCTGCGATCGGCCTGCAATATGAACATGCGCTCACCGAACTGGGTCCAGGTGTACTCGGCCTCGGTGGACTGGTCGGTTACAAAACGCTCGCGTATCGAAGCCGCGCAGGCTGGCCTCCGGGTCACGCGAATTCGTTCTATGAATATGATTACCGCTGGTCGTACCTGATGATCGGCGTGCGTGGTGCCTGGCATTACAACGAATGGCATGGCATACCGGAACTCGATGTGTACGGTGGATTGATGATCGCGTACAACAGCGTTACCTACCGCGATCGCACACCTTATCCGGCGGGCGTGTATTCAACCTACCATTACGGTGGTGGGAATGTGGGCGCTTCGATCTTTCTGGGCACGCGCTACTTCCTTACGCCGAACGTTGGCGCGCAGCTCGAACTCGGTTACGGGATCTCCGTGATCAGCCTCGGAGTGGTGTTCAAGTTCTGATCAGCCCCGATCGCCGGTAAGTTCCTTGAAGACCTCTTCCAGGCCGCGTTCGCTCTTCTGGATCCCCAATACCTGAAGCCCGTTCTTCACGGCGAAGTTGAAGACCGCAGCACGAATGTCGTTGTTGGCGGCGTGCGCCAGGATCCATTGTGCGCCTTCCTTGCGTTTGGCTTGAAGCACACCAGGGATATTCAGCAGAAGGTTGGCGTTCACTTCTTGATCGAACTCGACCTCAAGTGCTTCCTGCTGTTGGTGCGCGCTGCGCAATGAGCTCGCCTTGTCGTCGGCAACGAGCTTTCCGCGATCGATGATGATCACGCGATCACAGATCGCTTCCACTTCCTGCATGATGTGCGTGCTCAACATCACGGTTTTCTCTGCTCCGATCCGCTTGATCAGGCCACGGATCTCCACCAATTGGTTCGGATCGAGGCCGCTCGTCGGTTCATCCAGGATCAGCACTTTGGGATCGTGGATCAGCGCTTGTGCAAGTCCAACACGTTGGCGATAACCCTTGCTCAACGCGCCGATCCGCTTGTGCTGCTCGCGCCCGAGACCGACCACATCGATCATTTCCTTCACCCGTGCGGTGCGGCTTTTCAACCCGTGTATTCCTGCAACGAAGTCCAGGTATTCCTTTACATAGAGATCGAGATAGAGTGGATTGTTCTCGGGCAGATAACCCACGTTCCTTCGCACGTCCATGCTCCGATCGCGAATGTCGAAACCGGCCACCGAGGCCGATCCGCTGGTAGGCGGAATGAAGCACGTAAGGATCTTCATCATCGTGCTCTTTCCCGCGCCGTTCGGGCCAAGGAAACCAACCACCTCGCGATCACCGATCTCGAATGAAACATCATCGAGCGCTTTCTGCGCACCGTACGATCGGGAGATATTCCTGACAGAAATGGACATCGGTAAGAGAACGGCTTTGGTGTTGTAAAGGTATCGGACCGCGGGAATGATCAATATCCAATAACCAATGATCAACTCCCAACTTGTCATCCTGACCTCGTCGAAGGACAACCCTATCATCTTTAGCTCAGAACCTCCAACCTTCAGCCTCCAACCTTCAGCCTTCAGCCTCCAACCTTCAGCCTTCAGCCTTCAGCCTTCAACTTTCCCACCCCCATCTTTGCACCATGCCCACAGGCGTTGTAATGCGCAGTACTGGCAGCCGCTATCTCGTGCGGGCTGAGGATGGTGCGTTGCACGAATGTGTGGCGAAAGGAAAGCTGCGGATCAAAGGATGGAAGAGCACCAATCCGATCGCTGTGGGCGATCACGTCGATTATGATCCTCAGATCTCCGATGAGCTTCCCGGCTCGATCAACGATGTGCATGATCGGCGGAATTACCTCGTACGCAAAAGCGTGAACCTTTCACACCACCGGCATGTGATCGCGGCGAACCTCGATCAGATGTTGTTGATCGCGACGGTCGCCCGGCCGCGCACTTCATTCGGGTTCATCGATCGGTTTCTCGTGACCGCGGAAGCGTACGAAGTGCCGGTGATCATCATCTTCAACAAGATCGATGACCTGCAGGAGGAGGATGAATTGGATCTGCTCGCTCTTTACCAGGAGATCTATGAGGAGATCGGCTATCGCACCATCATCACTTCGGCGTTGAACGGCACCGGCGTGGATCAGGTGAAGGACCTGTTGTTCGGGAAAGTCACGTTGGTGGCCGGGCACAGCGGCGTTGGCAAAAGCACGTTGATCAATGCGATCCAGCCCGATCTGGAACTGTTCACGCTGGAAGTGAGCGAAGCCAGCGGCAAGGGCGTGCACACCACGACGTATGCGGAGATGTATGAGTTGGATACTTCAAGCTGGAAGAAGAGGAGTGAAGCGAAGACCTTCCTGATCGATACGCCGGGGATCAAGGGCTTCGGTCTGGTGGATCTGCGCGAAGAGGACATCGGCGATCAATTCCCCGAGATGTTCAAACTGAAAGGTGAATGCCGCTTCAACAATTGCATGCACCAGAAGGAACCCGGTTGCGCCGTGCGCGCGGCCGTGGAAGATGGCCGGATCGCGGAAAGCCGTTACGACAGTTACGTGGATATGCTCAATGGCGTTGATGAAGAGTCACCCTACCGGCTTGATTGACCATTGAACAATGAGAAAGTCAGCATTCATAGTGCCGGTCCTGCTTGCGATCGCCTGCAACTCGACGCGGACGGCGAGCACTTCGATCCCTCCTACACCACCGATCGATGCGCAACGGATCCTTTCGCAACACGGCGCCGATGCCATCCTCTGGGGATCGGTCTCAGCCGAAGCACATCGATCGTTCCAGCAATGTTTTGAGCTCGCGCACATCCGGCTCGATCAGAACCTCGCCAGAGTGACGAGCGGAATTCCTGCGGTGATCGTGGATATCGATGAGACCGTTCTGGACAATTCATTGTACGAGATCCACCTGGTGGCGAACGAAAAGTTGTACGAAGATGACTCCTGGAAACAGTGGACCGCCATGGCCAGGGCACGAGCCATTCCGGGTTCACTGGAGTTCCTGCTCCATGTTGCGGAGAAAGGCTGCGAGGTGTACTACATCAGCAATCGCCATGTTTCGGAAGGCGAAGCGACCATCCGCAATCTGAAGGATCTCGGTTTTCCTTTCGCGGACCAAGCGCACCTGCTGTTGATGGAAGAAAGCAGTGACAAGACGGCCCGCCGGAATCTTGTGTCAGATAAGCATCCCATCGTACTCTTGGTCGGCGATCAATTACGTGACTTCGATGAAGCCTTCAAGGACCGATCGCAGGACCATGGAAGAACGCTGGTGGATGACCGGATCGATACGCTTAGCCGGTATTTCATCCTGCTTCCGAACGCGATGTACGGCACCTGGCGCGATGCGATCCAGGGAAAGGGAACGCCGGCGGAAAAGCTCGATCGGGCCAATGAATTCTTCAAGCGTAACAGTTACTGATGCGTGCGGTGATCCAACGCGTGAGCGAAGCGAGCGTTTCGATCGATGGAAAGAGCCATGCATCGATCGGAAATGGAATGCTGGTGCTGCTCGGGATCCAGACCGGCGACACCGATCAGGACCTGGAGTGGCTTTGCGGAAAGATCGTGCGTATGCGCATTTTTCCGAATGAAAGTGGCGTGATGGACCTTGATGTTTCACAAGTGAAAGGAGAGATCATGGTGATCAGCCAGTTCACGTTACTTGCGAGCACGGTGAAAGGAAATCGCCCAAGCTACATCGCCGCCGCGCGTCCGGAGGAAGCGATTCCGCTCTACGAAGAAGCTTGTGCGCGGATAGGAGAACTGATCGGGAGTAAAGTGAAGCGCGGCGTTTTCGGTGCGGATATGAAAGTGGCGTTGGTGAACGATGGGCCGGTTACGATCGTGATCGATAGCAGAGCTAGAAGTTGATCATCCATGGAAAACCCCGAAACCCCGATCGGATCGCTTCAACAACAAGTGGATCGATGGATCGAGCAGATCGGCAAAGGCTACTTCAGCGAGCTAACCAACATGGCGATCCTTAGCGAAGAAGTAGGCGAAGTCGCGCGGATCATTGCTCGCAAATACGGCGATCAAGTAGCGAAGAAAAGTGAAGCTGGAAGCGACCTTGGCGAAGAATTGGCCGATGTTCTTTTCGTGGTCCTCTGCCTTGCGAACCAGACCGGCATCGATCTTGACAAGGCGTGGGATCGTAAGATGAAGAAGAAGACCGATCGCGATCGGGAAAGGTTCGATCGCAATGGTTGATCTTCAAGCCGGATATTTGCACACTTCACTCATCTGAAATGATCAGGAACATTACACTTCTTGCCGCCACCGTGCTCGCTTTTTCAGTTTCAGCGCAGGCGGACAAGATCAAGCTGAAGGCGCGGGTAAGTCCTTCGCCGGAACTGGCGGATAAGAGCATCCCGAAAAGTATCGTGAGCGGCGATGGCCGCACCCTGATCGTATTGAAGGATCGCGATCCGCAACTCGCGGAAAAGGATCTAGCCAAGGCGAAACCGATGCTGGAACAGTACGATCTGGCGAAGCTTGGTCTGATGCGCACGATGGAGCCTTCGGAAAAGCTCGGCAAGCAAAAGGTGACGCTGGAGGAAATGGTGATCTACCAGAATTCGCCAGTGCTTTTCGGAACGATCCGCGATCTGCGCAATGGCAACGTGAGCATCGTGAGCACCAAAGTGGATCACAATCTTACGAAGCCGAGCATGCCTTACGAGGAAGTGGTCGCCTTCAAGACAAGCGTTTCAGGCGATCAGGTCGCGATGGGCCGCGCGCCCGGCCGGCAGGGTCCGGCGTTCATCGCTTCACCGAACGGTAACAGCATGCTGATCGTTTCGCCCGAAGTGCGTGACACGATCGCAGGAAAAGCGTGCTACCTGCTCGCTGCGGTGGACAATACCATGAAGGTGATCTGGCAGCATGTGGTCGATGTGGAACAAGGCCTTGCCGCATCGGATATCGTTGATGCGGAATTGGACGATGAAGGAAATGCCTGGCTGCTGATCCGCTATGATCATAAAGGGAAGAGCGCCGCTAAGGGAGAGATCGAACGTGAAGTGAAGCTTTTCCATGCCGGTGAAAGTGGCGTGAACGGTGTGCGATTCGGTCTTGGCGACAAGCAGTATGTAACGAGTGCGATGTTCGATCGGGCAGGAAAAGGTTCGATCGTGTGCGCAGGCATGTCGGCCACCACCGCCGATGGTGTGAAACCGGAATTCGTGTTCCACGCGAAAATGCCTTCCTCGCTCACCGACATCACATCGCCGGTGATCCTGCGCGATCCGTTCGCTGGCGCTTCGAGCACGACATCCGGCCCGAAAACGATCCGTGATATCCATGTTGGATCGAACGCCGACGTGGTGCTGGTGTTCGAGGAATACGCCTACGCTTCGATCCCGCACCCAAAAACCCTGGTGCGATCGATGAAGCATGTGCATGGATCGGTCCATGCGATC
>JAEYYE010000159.1 GCA_023430945.1 Bacteroidota bacterium | reverse complement strand
CGGGGTCGATCGGCTTTCCTTCGCTCAGGTCGGCAAGTGCGTTCTTCAGCCAATGCTCCTTCACGGCGCCGGCGTTCGCCACATTGTCATCGATCGCTCCCTTGTAAACGAGCTTCATTTCCTTGTCGAACAGGAAAACATGTGGTGTGGTGCGCGCTGCGTAAGCATCGGCCAGCTCATTGTTCTCATCCAGCAGGTAATGGGTGCCATACGCCTTTTCCTTGTGGCGCGCCTTCATTTCCTCCAGTGATTCCCCCTTCTCGCGCGTGGCGTGGTTGCTGTTCACCAGCGCCATGCCCACGCCCATCCTTTTGCTCAGATCGGCGAGGCCGCCATAGCGGCCATCCCAGCCTTCACTGCCATCGGAACCTACCACGAAAGGACATTGGTTGCTTGTGAAGATCACGAGAAGACCTTTCTCGCCGGCGATCTCCTTGAGGGTGATTTCCTTGCCGGAGACATCCATCATGGCGCGATCCAGCTTGGGTGCCGCATCGCCGATGTTGAGGTCTTTCAATGGATCATGTGGTGTACTGATCATGGCCGTTGCGGCCATAAGGATCGACTTGAGGATCATGTTCTGGGTCTATTGTGGATGTGCACAAGGTAAAGACCGTGCCAGATCGGATCGATCACAGCGGAATGTTGCCGTGCTTCTTGCGCGGCATCGTATCCACCTTGTTCCGCAGCATTTCGAGCGCTGCGATGATCTTGGACCGGGTCTCTGCGGGGCGGATCACTTCATCAACGAAACCACGCGCTGCGGCTTCATACGGATTGGCGAATTGCTTCCGGTAATCCTCCTCCTTTTCCTTGTGTTTGGCAGCGGGATCCGCTGCCTTGGTGATCTCGTTCTTGAAGATGATCTCAGCCGCACCCTTCGCTCCCATCACTGCGATCTCCGCCGTAGGCCACGCATAGTTCATATCCGCCCCGATATGTTTGGAATTCATCACATCGTAGGCGCCGCCGTAGGCTTTGCGGGTGATCACGGTAATGCGAGGCACAGTGGCTTCGCTGAAAGCATACAACAATTTTGCTCCATGGTTGATGATGCCGCGCCATTCCTGATCGGTGCCGGGAAGGAACCCGGGGACATCAACGAATACGAGGAGCGGTATGTTGAACGCATCGCAAAAGCGCACGAAACGCGCGGCCTTCACGCTCGCATCGATGTCCAGCACGCCGGCCAGCGTCGCAGGCTGGTTGGCCACGCAGCCGACCGTCCGGCCTGCGACACGCGCAAAGCCCACCACCATGTTCCGCGCATGATCGGCGTGAACTTCCATGCTGCTATCCGGATCGATCACCGCATTGAGCACTTCCCTTATATCGTAGGGCTGGTTCGGATTCGCAGGGATCATCGTATCCAGCATCGGCCTGCTTTCATCGCCCGGCGTGAACGGAACCATTGGGGGATCTTCCTCGCAATTGGAAGGAAGGTAGCCGATCAACTTGCGGAGTTGCTGGATGCACTCCCATTCATTCGCCACGGCGAAATGTGCAACCCCGCTCTTCGATGCGTGTGTTGATGCGCCGCCCAGATCCTCACTGCTCACCTCCTCATGCGTCACCGTCTTCACCACGTTGGGTCCGGTAACGAACATGTAGCTGGTGCCCTGCGTCATGAAGATCATGTCCGTGAGCGCGGGACTGTACACCGCTCCACCGGCGCACGGGCCAAGGATCGCGCTGATCTGCGGGATCACCCCGCTCGCCTTCACGTTGCGATGGAATATATCGGCGTAACCGCCAAGTGATACGACACCTTCCTGAATACGTGCGCCGCCACTGTCGTTGAGCCCGACCACGGGTGCGCCGTTATGCATCGCAAGGTCCATGATGCGGCAGATCTTGGCGGCGTGCGCTTCGGCCAGCGATCCGCCAAGCACGGTGAAATCCTGCGAGAACACGTAAACGGTGCGGCCATCGATGGTGCCGTAACCAGTGACCACGCCATCGCCCAGGAACTTCTGTTCACCGAGCCCGAAATTCGAACTGCGATGTGTCACCAATCGCCCGATCTCCTGGAACGACCCTTCATCGAGCAGCAGATCGATGCGCTCCCTGGCGGTAAGTTTTCCTTTCTTGTGCTGTGCATCTATCCGGTCCTTTCCGCCACCTTCAAATGCCTTTGCGTTATATGTATCGAGTACCTCGAAATGTTCGTTCATGTTGATCGATCGCAACGGCGATCCGCCTGTGATGGGTGCAAATTAAGCCCGCCGGCGCCATGAAGGGCGCTTCCGTAAATTAGCCGCGATGCAGTGGCGGTTCGCCGATCTCCCGGTACGGACGAAATTCATGTGGACCCTTGGCATTCCCGTGCTGGGGATGGTCCTGCTGATCGGCAAGCAGGTGGATTCGAGCTTGAAGCGAAGCTCGGTGTATGAGTACATCAAGATACAGGCTGAACGTATCGCGTTGTTCTCCAACGTGGTCCATCAACTTCAACGTGAAAGCGCGTATTCCGTCGGTTATCTCACAGGCCAGCCGGTTACGCCGGTGAAGTTGCAGCTGCAGTTCAGCCACACGGATGAAGCGATCGAAGCGCTGCAGCGCACCTCGCACATGCAGGCGATACAGATGCAGGAGATGAGTGCTTTCAGCGGATTGAACATCCTGCGCCAGCGTGTGCTCGACCAGCGTACCGATCCGATCACCGTTTCGAGGACCTATCGCGCCATGGACAATACCATGCTGGAAGAACTCGGCCGCGTGGGCCGGCTCGCGCTCGATCCGGAGACCAAGGACCGCTATTACGCGCACCTGCGCCTGCTGAACGCGAAGGAAGCGTTGAGCGTGGTGCGTGACAAGCTCAGTATAGGCCTTACGGACATGGAACTTGCACAGGCCGAACTCGCCGAATTGGGCGAGCAGATCTCGCAATACGAGACCAACATGTTCCTTTTCGAGCGGGATGCGCCGCCGGAAGTCATGAGCACGTACCATGACGTGTTCCAGGGACCGGACGTGAATTTCATGCGTTCGATCATCGGCACGGTGAAGGAACAGCGAACGCTCGATCGCAACACGATCGCCGCGCAACAATGGTGGGAACTTTCGATCGGGGCATTGGAGAAACTGCGGTTGGTGGAGGATCATTCCCTCGGATTGATCAAGGAGGCCACCGCGGCCAACTCACAGGATGCACGGATCAGGCTTTTCATCGTGCTCGCGGCCCTGATCGGTGTGGTCGGAGCCGTCACTGTGATGGGTTTCGTGATCATGCGCGGCATCCGCAATACGGTGAACGAGGTGGCGCACGCCGCGCGGTCGCTGGCCATGGGCGATGTACGGGCCACAGTTCCGGTGAATTCGGCCGACGAGATCGGACAGATGGCACTTTCGTTCAATGGCATGATCGATAATATCCGGTCCTTGGCGAGCAGCGCGGATTCGATCGGAAAAGGCAATTACGATACGTACGTGACCGTGCGCAGCCCCCAGGATGTGCTCGGCAACGCATTGCTGCGGATGAAGGAGAACCTGAAGGCGGCCAAATTGCGGGATACCGAGCAGGCAAAGGCCCTGCAGGAGGAAAAGTTGAAGATCGAGCAGGCCAATGAAAGGATCCATCTGTTGATCAAGGAAATGCACCACCGGGTAAAGAACAACCTCCAGGTGGTCGCCAGCCTTCTCCGTCTTCAGGCGGGCACGATCGCCGATGAACGTTTGCAACATGCGTTCGATCAAAGCCAGAGCCGTGTCACCTCCATGGCGCTGATCCATGAAAAGCTCTACAAGGGAGATGAACTTTCGCAACTTGACGTAAGCCTCTACATCAATGAGCTTTTCACCGAGCTCGTCAGGCTCAACGATGTGAGCGATCGGATCCACTACGAGGCCAACATCGACAACGGGCTTGAACTCGATCTGCACACCATGGTGCCGCTAGGATTGTTGTTGAACGAGCTGATCACGAACTCGTTCAAACATGCGTTCAAAGGGCGTCGCGAAGGAAAGATCAACCTCGACCTGCACCGTGTGAACGATCGGGAGTTCGATCTGCATTACACCGATGATGGCGTTGGCATACCGCTGGACAAGCGATCGAGCAATGGAGCGACACTGGGGGTCTCGCTGATCGAGAGTCTTGTGGAACAGCTCAATGGCCGCATGTCCGTGTATGGTGATGGTTCGGGTACCCGTTATCACATCCGCTTCAGGAAGATCGGCTGATCGCTACTGGCCTTCGGCGAGTTCAGCCTCCACCTCCTCGGTGAGGTCCATGTTGTGATATACCGCGTTCACATCATCATCCTCGTCGAGCATATCCACCAGCTTCAACACGTTGCGCGCGGTGTTGATGTCGGCCGGGATCGTTGAGAGCGGAAAGCGCTTCAATTCGGCGCTCTTCACTTCCACGCCGAGATCGTCCAGCCGTTGTTGCATCTGTCCGAAATTCTGGAACGGCGCATAGATCGTGAAACCGTCCTCATCGCGCACCACATCATCGGCGCCACCATCGATCACCTCCATCTCGAACTCGTCCGCATCCTTCCCTTTCAGGGCGGCGCTCTCGATCACGAATTCGGCCTTGCGCTCAAAAACGTGGCTCAGCGAGCCGCTGGTGCCAAGGTTGCCACCGGTCTTGGTGAAGTAGCTGCGGACATTGCTCACCGTGCGGTTCACGTTGTTGGTTGCCGCATCCACGAAGATCGCAACGCCTCCGGGCGCATACCCTTCATACGTCACTTCCTGGTAGTCCGCTTCCTCGCCACCGGCCGCCTTCTTGATCGCACGATCCACATTATCCTTCGGCATGTTCATGCCGCGGGCGTTCTGGATCGCCATCTTCAACCTGGAGTTCGATTCGGGATTGGGCCCGCCGGCCTTCACGGCCATTGCGATCTCCTTCCCGATGCGCGTGAAGAGTTTGCTCAACTTCGCATTACGGGCGAAGATCTTGTGCTTGCGTTTCTCAAAGATGCGACCCATCGTCCACGGTTGGATTAGCGGCGCAGTGAATGCTGCGAGCCGCTAAAGTAGCCAGTTGAACGGTATGCTGAAAACGCAGGACCGCGGAAGGAACTCTTCCGCGGCCATTGGATCCAACTCCCTTGTTGCACGATCGCCTTTACCGGACCAGAGGCGTGAGCTAGTTGAACCCGATGATCGTAAGCCCTACGTTGAACGGAATGAGCTCCGGCCCTTTTCCTTCATGGAACAACGGCGTGAGCGCATATTCCGCGAAGAGGTTGAGGGCGCCGTAACCGATCCGCACCGAAGCTGCTGCGCGGTAGGGAAGCAATTGGTAGTCGCCACTGTCACGATCCTTGCGCACCTCACCGCTGTCGTCGCGGTATTTCTGCTTGTACATGGTATCGAAATACCAGCTGCCCACCACGCCGAAAGCGATGTGCACGTTCCCTTTCCGATCATGGTCCATGGACTTTCCCGCGAGAAGATCGGCCTCAGTGGGCAGGGGCGCACGCTTGGTGTTGAACTCCAGCATCAGTGGCAGGCGCAGGCCGATCTGGCGCAGCTTGTTCTTGCGGAATTCAGGTCGTTCCACATCGAGCGCGAAAACCGAATCGGCGTCGTACTGAAGCAGCACGTTGTTCTTCAGGTGATAGCTCGTGAACTCAACGCCCAGGCCCGTGAGCAGCCCTGCATGATGCGATCCGAACTCGAGCTTCGATTCGGTGAAATTGATGGCGAGGAAACGTGATCGCGGGTTGTCGATCTCCATGAACTCGGCGTTGCCGGAGAGATCCGCATCACCATCATCGCCCAGGAGCGTGTTCACACCTACATCGATCCCGGACCAGTAGGTGAATTGCTGCCTGCGATCCTTTCGCGCACGATCGATGATGGAGACCACACTATCGGAGGCTGAAGCCCAGGCTTTGGGTTCCGATGTGATCGTGTATTTGCGGCGCTTCGTCTCGAAGATGAACGGATCCTTCTTCTTCGTTGTATCACCTTCCTGCTCGATCCGGGCGTAGCCACCTTCCTTGGAAGAGACGCCAACGCTGATCATCCTTTTCCTCTCTTCTTCCGTTCCGGTGCTGTCCGTCTGGCCGAGGACCTGGGCAGCGATCAGCATCAGTGCGAAAGGCATCAACTTTTTCATCTCGATCGGTTTGTATGCATATGACGGGAACATGGATCGATAGTTACAGATGCATTGGAAAAAGAGAAGCCCCGGTGGCCGGGGCTTCTCTGGTGGATCATCGTGGCCGCTCACGTGCGCTCGGGTTGGAAGGATATCTTCATGTGCGTGGTCTTCCAGATGCCGGTCGGATTCTCGCCGATATCGATCCGGGCAAGTTTCCTGATCACGTAATCCTTCAACTTTTCATTCTTCGAGGTGCACTCCAGCACAGCGATCTTCCCTTCCGTATCGATCGCGAAGCTCACATATACCTCGCCGGTCATATCGCCCTTTTCCGCGAGCGGGAAGGAAAGGTGGCGGCTCAGTGCGCGATCGAGCATTTTTTCCTGCGCCTTCTTCGAGAGGTTGGAATACACCTTCACGGGCTCCGCAGCGAACGCGGTGGCAAGCGTGAATACGGTGGCCATGATGGCGATCGAACGTGTGATGTTGGTGTTCATCGGTGTGTGGGTTTGTCCATTGGACGGGGATCGAACGCTTGGAGTTACTGCGAACACCAATGATCGTGACGAGTGGAAGGTTCCATGTTTGAACGGTTCGAACTACCCTTCCGAGCAAGGATCAAAAGAATTTACTCGGATGATATTTTCCATGGAAAATATTTGTATCTTTGTATCCTTCGACAAAAAAGTGAAAGGCTTTTAAAGAACCATCAGAACCATACGAACATGAATGAAGCAGCAGTAAAACAAGGGACCACGTGGGCGATCGATCCCGCGCACAGCCAGATACAATTCAAGGTGCGTCACATGATGATCAGCACTGTGACAGGCACTTTCGACAAATTCCGATCGGAGGTGGAAATGACCGGTGAGGACCTTTCCACGGCCAAGGTCTTCTTCGAGGCCGATACCGCTTCGATCCATACCGGTTCCGCCGATCGGGACAACCACTTGCGCAGTGCGGATTTCTTCGATGTGGAGAACCACCCGAAGCTCACCTTCAAGGCAACGAGCATCGAGAACGCGGGCGATAACGAATGGAAGGTGAAGGGCGACCTTACGATCCGTGGCGTTACCAGGCCGATCACCCTGGACATGGAATGGAACGGTGTGAACAAAGATCCCTGGGGCAACATGAAGGCCGGTCTGGTGGTACGTGGAAAGATCAACCGCAAGGATTACGGCCTGAACTGGAATGCGATGCTGGAGACCGGCGGTGTGCTGGTGAGCGATGAAGTGCGGGTGGAATGTGAGGTGCAGTATGCCCGGCAGGACAAATGATCCCGCCGATCGGAAAAAAAGAAACCCCGGCGGATGCGCCGGGGTTTCTCTTTTCAATATCTTCCGTTCAGTTGCGTACCACGCGGTGTACCGATCCCTCCGAGCCATCCTGGATACGCACCAGGTAAACACCGGCCGGCATTCCGTTCATATCGATCTGCGTACGCGAAGTCGCACCTTGTTGCGCGAATGAACGGCCTTCACTTACCGTGCGGCCGGTAAGATCCACCAGGGAAACCACTGCATTGCCCGAAGCAGAAGGCACCTCGATCGTGAGAACATCCTTCACAGGATTGGGATAGATCGAAATACTTCCGGCGCTGTTCTCGCCAACTGATACCGGCGTCAGATCCACCACGGCCACATCGTCGATGTAGAAATGCGGTACATCCGTTCCACCAGCGTAGGCGAAGAAATTCACGCCGCCCAACTGGTTCATTCCAGCACCACCAGTGACCTGGGTCGCATAGTCCCAAGTCATCGGGGTTCCATCGGCGATCGAAAGCGTACCCGTGCCGCCATCCAGATCGATGATCATGCCCACTTCGAACCATTCACCCTGCGGATACGTTCCCGTAGTCGTCTGGTCATCGGCGATCATCTCAAAAGTGCCATCGGCCAGGAAATTCACGTCCAGGCCCCACTCGGTGCCTGGCTCCTCAGTCTTCTGAATGTTGAAATAGGCCCCGTTCCCCGGTGTAACGTACATGCTCCAGCCCATGCCGTAAGATCCCGTGGTGCGATCGCCGAGCTGCAATACCACATCGAACGGACCGCCGGCCGCGGTGCCTTCGAATTCTATACTGTTACTGCCTGAAGATGCCTGGTCGGTGGAGATCAGGGGATCCTCTGATCCGCCCGCAGTACCACTCCAGGTGGACCAAGGTGCTCCAGCGGACTGGGTGAGCGGCTCACCGGCGGTATAGCTTTCAAAGTCCTCGGCCACGATGATGGTCTGAGCACACATCGATCCGGCTACAAGAATGGAGGTTGTAAAGAGTAACGATCTTTTCATTTGAATGGGTTTTTAAGTTCGATCGAGCCGAGCTTCGCTCAAGTTGCGGACCGTTCGGGTGATGGGCCGTTAATAGTGATACAAGTGGTTTGACGGAACGTTCGGCCGGGAGGAACTTCCACGTTACGTGGAGATCTTTTCACAACCTGCGATCGTGCTACAGGTGAGCTACCTTCGCGACATGGCCAGAAAGCTGTTCGCCCGCGTGAACGATCGCACCGAGGAGATCGTACTCGAACGCTCCAAACCTTCCTCAGCCTGGTCGATCCCTGGTGAAGAAGGACCGGATCTGAAAGCTCCGGGACCTTCGCAGTTCAGCCTGATCCGCGAAGGCCGCAGCCATCGCATCCTCATCCTGAAGGAAGACAGGGAGAACGGCATCGTACGCATGCGGATCGGTGGCAGGAACTATTCGGTGAAATTGCAGGACGAACAGGTACGCATGATGCGCACCATGGGCTTCGACAGCGCTACAGCGAAAGTGAGCGAGATAAAGGCGCCGATGCCCGGTCTTGTGATCAATGTGATCGTAAAGGCGGGGGACACGGTG
>JAEYYE010000157.1 GCA_023430945.1 Bacteroidota bacterium | reverse complement strand
ATTTCCCGCTACCCGGTCCTCACCTTCGTTTTCCTCACCCTGGCCTACCAGTTCGGCGTGGTGGGTGTGATCTGGGCGCTGCTCGAACCGGGGCAGAAGATCCACGATGATGATACCGCGCACATGATCTTCCGTTTTCGGGTGTTCGGGCCGCTGGTGTTCGCGGTGATGATCACCGTTTATCTGGAAGGTTCCGCCGGGTTCAGGAAGCTCTTTGCTTCTTTCCTTCACTGGAAGGTTCCTGCGAAATGGTACCTGCTCGCGTTCTCCTGGAAATTCATTTTCACCTACACGGGCATCGCCTGCCTGGTGATCCTCGGCCTGCGGCAATGGCCCGGTTTCGTGGTGAACGATATGATCGGCGGCACCTGGGAGAATTTCGGGCACCTTGTCGCGAATCTTCCGTTCATCGTGGGGATCGCTTTCGTTGAGGAAACGGCCTGGATGAAATTCAGCGTGACGCGGCTCCAGGAGAAATATTCAGCGTTCTTTTCGTGCTTCGTGATCGGGATCGCGTGGGGCATGTGGTACCTGCCGATGCTCCTTCTCGGTGATGGCGTGCCCGATGGCTATACCTGGCCCATGTTCATGACAAGCATGCTCTGCCTCACGTTCCTGCTCGGCTGGACCTACAATATGACGCGCAGCGGAACGATCCTGCTGATCATGCAGATCATAAGCAACTGCGCCTTCTTCATCGTTCCCGTTCTTCCCGCACACTGGGGGCTCGATGATGCCTACGTGAATTCATTCGTGGCGATCAATTGCGTTTCAGCGGTGCTGCTGGTGGTGATCTATGGGCCGAAGGAACTCGGCATTCGCCAGCGTGCGAAATGGAGCGATGAGGATGAAGTTGCCGATCCGATCGGAGGGACGGCCACGGCGAACGTGCGCTGATCTAGCCTTTGTCCACCACGCGTGGCACCTTGAAATAATCGCTGTCCTTCACCGGCGCGTTCATCAGCGCCTCCTGCTTGGTGATCTCAAGCTTTGCGACATCATCACGAAGCACGTTCTCTTCATCGGTCATGAAGATCAACGGCTCCACGCCCGTGGTATCCACTTCGTTGAGCTTCTCCACGAAATCGATCACCCGCTGCATGTCCAGCAGGATCGCTTTCCGCGCCACCGGATCGCTCATATCGAGCCGCGCAAGTTCAGCGATCCGATCCAGGGTCTTCTCATCGATCTTCATCTCACGCCTTTAGAAGTGGTGCTTCAATGATCTTGTACACACGTTGCCGCAAATCTACCAGATCGGCCTCTGTGAGCCCTTTTGTATCGATCGGCGGATGAACGATCGCGCGTGACAACCCCGGACGTGAACGGCTGAGGAGATCGCCCGGCTCACCCAGCAGCTTCCAATGATCGAGAAAGGTGATCGGAACGATCGGCACCTGTTTTTCCAGCGCGAGCTTGAAAGCGCCATCCTTGAACGCTTTCATACGTGGTGTGAATTGCGGGATCGTTCCTTCCGGAAAGATCGCCACGCTCGTTCCACTTTCCAAGGCCTTGGCCGCACGACGGAAAGCGCGGCCAGCACCCATGTGGTTCTTCCGATCCACCGTTATGTTCATGTCCTTGAAGAACATGCCAAGCAACGGCCACTTGCGCAACTCCTGCTTTCCCATGAATAGGAAGAAATGCGGGATCACATTGTACATGTGGATGATGTCCAGATAACTGCTGTGGTTGCTGCAGATCACGTAAGGTGGCGACGGCAGCGGTGCTTCACGCCTCACGCGGATCGGAACGAGCAGGATGAACTGCTGGATCCTGGCCCACCAACGTTTCAAATGGAACGCGTGAACGTACCATTCCGGGCGCGAGAGCAGGATCTTGAAGGGTACAAGCAGGATCAGCAATGAAAGAAGGAATGTGATCCCGAACCACAGTTTGTAGAGCAGCCTCAGCGGGAGGAACACCCATTTGGCCAGGACATGGCGGCGGCTTTCACCATCCTTCACCCGCGATCGGTCCGTTTCCGCCCATGTGGCCATCATTCCCGCAAAGGGCGGCGAAGTTAGTCGCGGCGGGCCGTGAAGGCGTTGCGCCCATCAGGTCCCGATCGATCCAGACTTCCGACTCACGACTACCGACTCCATGACTCTGTTATGGTCGCCTTTATCCGGCTGTCCGCTGTAGCCTGCTCATTACGGCGGCGGTCATGGCACTGCGGGGGCTTCCTGCGGTCGCCTCCTCTCCCACAGTACTGCGGGAGCACATGCCCGTATCGCCTCCAAAGATCTCCCCTCTCTTTCGGGGAGGGGGTAAGGGGGTGAGGTCTCGCAGGGCTGCCGCTCCCTCCCGCAGTACTGCGGGACGGGGCGCGAGGTTCCCGTTCGACCAGAAATGACCTACATTCGATACATGAGATCAATATTATTCTCGATCATTTTCTGCAATTGCCATGCGGTGATCGCACAAGGGAATTTCCCTTTTCCTACGAGCAATGTGCAATGGGCAGAGCATTGGGATGCATATCAAACGAATCCACCTTGGAATTGGACCGCTACCGGATATGAGGGTTATTACATGTCCGATCTGGATACCATCATCAATGGCATCAATTATTCAAAGGTCTTCCATCGATCGGGAGAATATCATGCTGCATTGCGAGATGATCAAGGTCGCGTCATGATCGTTCCGCAGGATATTGAAGTCGAATTTCTGTTATACGATTTCACTTTGCCTGCTGGGACAGATACATTAATGGAGGTCTGGTATTCTGATGATTCTACGACCGAGATCTTCCTTCAGTACATGGGACCCGTTGGTCCAGATGGAAGGGTCGTAGTGGAAGGGAATAGTGGAAATTGGATCGAAGGGATCGGTTCTACTTTGGGTTTATTCACCCAACCTCAGTACAATCTTTCCGGGATCGAATCTTACCTCGATTGCATGAGCCACAATGGAATGATCCTCTATCCCCAAGCTGGCCCAGGTGTTTGTGACCTGACGACATCGATCCATGATCGAAGTGATCCGGGTCTTTGGATCTTCCCAAACCCTGCTACCGAACAGATCAACATCGAAACGATATCTGGCGAGCAATTCATGATCACGACGGTGGATGGAAAGATCATTCAAAGAGGGAGGATCGACGGGGCGATCTCAACGATCGCGATAAACCATCTACGAGCAGGTTCATACATCATCACTATTCAAGGGACTACCGCGATCCATACAAGGGTGTTCATGAAACTTTGAACTGCCGCTCCCATCGGGGGCGCGGGTTCCGTCCGTAGCACGGCCCTTGCATTATCGTACGGGCGGATGATCATCCGCCCCTGCAGATTCTTTTCGGCCGTGCGACCTTTGCCCCTGCATGAAGATCCTTAACGATCCGATCTACGGCTTCATCACCGTGCCGCATGCGCGGATCCTGGCGCTCATCGATCATCCGTGGTTCCAGCGGCTGCGCTACATCAAGCAGCTCGGCGTGGGGCACCTGGTCTATCCCGGCGCACTGCATACGCGTTTCCACCACGCGCTGGGCGCCATGCACCTGATCGGCGAAGCGATCAAGACGCTACGCTACAAAGGACACGCGATCAGCGAAGAGGAGGAGATCGGCGCATCGATCGCGATCCTGCTGCACGATGTTGGCCACGGGCCGTTCAGTCATGCATTGGAGCACAGCATCGTGGAAGGCATCGCGCATGAGGATGTGAGCGCATTGGTGATGGATGCGCTGAACGATCAGTTCGATGGCGCCATGGAGACCGGACTCGCGATCTTCCGCGATCAACATCCGCGACGCGCGCTGCACCAGCTCGTGAGCAGCCAGCTTGATGTGGATCGGATCGATTACCTGAACCGCGATAGTTTCTACACCGGCGTAAGCGAAGGCGTGATCGGCGGCGATCGCATCCTGAAGATGCTGCAGATCGTGGACGATCGTTTGGTGGTGGAGGAAAAGGCGATCTATTCGATCGAAAAATTCCTGGTTGCGCGCAGGCTGATGTATTGGCAGGTCTACCTGCATAAGACCGTTGTAGCGTGTGAGCAGATGCTGGTGGAAACGCTCCGCCGTGCGAAGCAGCTCGCCATGGACGGATCGGACCTTTTCGCTTCACCCGCGCTCACGCGTTTCCTGCGCAGCCGCCACGATCGCGGATCCTTCAAGGATCCAGCCGTGCTGCACGATTTCCTGAAGCTCGACGATCACGACATCATGGGTGCTGTGAAGGTGTGGATGGATCATCCTGACAAAGTGCTTTCGACCCTTTCAAGCGATCTGGTCCTGCGCCGCAACCTGCGGATCAGGATACAGGATGAGCCGTGGGACCAGCAACGGATCTCCGATCTGAAGAAGAAAGTCGCTGATCAATTGAAGATCCAGATCAAAGACGCCGATCGCTTCGTGCTCACCGATCGGATCGTGAACAACGCCTACGATCCCACCACCGATCGCATCGAGCTTCTTTACAAGGATGGAAGTCTGCGCGACATCGCAGAAGCGAGCGACAACCTCGGCATCCGCGCATTGAGCCGGCCGGTGGAGAAATGGTATCTGGCCTGGCCGCGTTGGTTGAAGGAGTGATCGCATTTCCATTCACCCGCTTACCTTCAGCCCCATCAAATCCTTCCCCCGATGGGCAAGTTCCTGAAGTGGTCCCTCCTCATCATCGCTATCCTCGGTGTGATCGGTTATTTCGCGTTCCAGCGGATGAAGGAACAGACCAAGAAGGCAAGCCCGGAAGAGACCGTGATCTTCAAGGATGGTGATCTGAAGATCGAGGTGAACTACAGCCGGCCTTACAAAAAAGGTCGTGTCATCTTCGGCACCCTGGTGCCGTACAAACAGGTGTGGCGCACCGGCGCGAACGAAGCGACCAGCTTCACAACGAACCAGGATATCACGTTCGGCGAAGAAAAGATCGCTGCCGGCAAATACACCCTTTGGTCGATCCCCGATCGGGATCAATGGACGGTGATCCTCAACGAGAAGCAGTACATGTGGGGCGTTGGCAGTGGCGGTAGCGCCAGCCGCGATCCAGAGGCGGACATTGCGAGCGTGCAGGTACCGGTCACCACCCTTTCCGATACCGTGGAGCAATTCACGATCCGCTTCGAGGATAATGGGCCAGCGCGGATGATCCTGGAATGGGATCTCGTACAGGTGGCTGTTCCGATCGGGCGGTAACTTTCGCCCATGCAATTCACCGCTGCACAGATCGCCGATATACTCGATGGCGCGATCGATGGTGATCCGCAGGTGCTGGTGAGCGATCTGGCCAAGATCGAAGAGGCGCGCACAGGCACGCTCACCTTCCTGGCGAACCCGAAGTACACCGAACACATCTACAGCACCAAGGCCACGATCGTAGTGGTGGATGGGAATTTCCACCCGATCAAGCCGATCCCCAAAAGCCTTACGCTGATCAAGGTTGAAGATGCGCGCCGTGCGTTCACCCATCTGCTGGAACTGCAGAGCGGGCTGCGCTATAACAAGCAGGGGATCGAACAACCGAGCTTTGTGAGCCCCACCGCGCGGATCGGAAGCAATGTCTACATCGGTGCGTTCTGCTACATCGGTGAGGAAGTGGTGATCGAAGATGGCGTGAAGATCTTCCCGAACAGTTACATCGGTGATCGCACACGGATCGGTGCGGGAACGCGGATCAATGCCGGTGTGAAGATCTACGACCAGATGGTGATCGGCAGGAACTGTGTGATCCACAGCGGTGCCGTGATCGGGGCCGATGGTTTCGGCTTCGTGCCCGATAAGGATGGCGTGTACGAGAAGATGCCACAAGTGGGCAATGTGATCCTCGAGGACAATGTGGAGGTAGGTGCGAACACCACCATCGATCGGGCCACGATCGGCCATACGATCGTCGGCAAAGGCACCAAGCTGGATAACCTGATCCAGATCGGCCACAACGCCGAGATCGGCCGCCACAATGTG
>JAEYYE010000408.1 GCA_023430945.1 Bacteroidota bacterium | reverse complement strand
CCGATCGTTCCAATGGCCCATGGAACGCATCCTTGTTCTCTGCTTCGCTTCGCTTCTCTTCACTGCTTCGCACGCACAAAGCACCGATCTCATCGATCAGGCCGATTATTTCATTCTCGATGATGTGCGGCCCGATCCATCGCTCGAGATCTACGATCGGTTCAACCATGCGATCGGCGGCGATTCGATCCGCCTTTGCGGCGAATTCCCGTGCATCGGCTGGGTGGAGGACAAGTGGGAGAACGGCGCCATGAAACACCGCGGTTATTACGATGCCGGAAAACTCGTGATCTACAAGAACCATCACGCCAGCGGCGATCTGGAGCGCGAGTACAAGGGCATCGATGCGCGCAAGAGCATGATGCGCACTTTCTTTAGCGGTGCGGGGCTACGATCGGAAACGAAGTATGTGGATGGCCATGCGATCGAATACAAGGAACATTACGTGAACGGAAAGCTGCGCTACCACGAAGAGAAACACCGATCGGAGCCGTACTACCTGCGCATGGACCTGTACGCGGCCGATGGCCATCCGATCAGCCTGATGCAATTGATCGACAAGAAGAAAGTGGAATTCGAGATCAAGGAATACCACCCCGGCGGTGCACTGAAATGCGAAGGGCGCGCACGCTACGATCCATCGCGCATGGATTCGCAACGCATCGCCGTATGGCGCACGTACGACAAGGCAGGCGCACTGTTGCGCGAAGATGCCTACCAGGACGGAAGGATCTCCCAGGTGAAGTAGAAGGGGCGGATCCGCCAGATGGCGGACCGGGCTGGTAGTTTATCCTGAGCGAAGTCGAAGGGCTGCAAATCCTCGCTCCGCTGCGGGTTTTTCGCTTCTATCCCTTTCGCACGCCCGCCCAGATCATCGCGCCAGCACCAACCGTTCGATCCATGTGGAACCGTCGCTGGCACCGATTCGCACGAAATAGGATCCAGCGTTCAGTCTGCGATCAAGATCGATCGCAATAGGTGCGAGCAAGCCACGGATCTGCGATCGGTGTATCACCCTACCGGCCACATCGGTGATCTCCAGGGAAACGGTTTCCAGATCGGGAGGCATCCGCACAAAGAACCGATCGCCATCATTCGGGTTCGGCCAGATCTCAAAATTCCCTGAAGCGATCCTTCCGATCGAAGTGGTGATCTCACCAACGCATTCGCAATCCGTAGTGATCACATCGTTGATCGTTCCTTCAAGTCCATCATCGCATTCATCGCCGATCAGGCCGAACAACAGTGGGCAATTATCACTGGCATCGCTTACGTAACCATCGGGCGGATCGCATTCCATGATCATTTCTGCCGGATCGCCGACGCCGTCGTTGTCTTGATCGGAGTACCAGGGTGTGGCTTGGAGTTCGGTGACCGTTACGAAAGCTTGATCGCCGCAACCATTGCCATTTATCTGGTAGCCGAAGTTGCCCGAGCTATAGTTCTGTGGATAATAGAAACCATCTGGTAATGGACTCATGCCAACGAACCAGAAACCCCCTTCTGTTACGCCTTCACCCAAAAGCGGGAATAGTTCTATCGGACCGTCGGTACTGCAGGCAGTTATCGATGTATCAACTCCCGCATAAACATCAATGCCTACGATCAAGTTAAGCCTGCGAATGGCACAGCCGAGATCATTGTACTTGTAGTAAAAACCTGCAACATCGATCGCGGGATCGTAGATGCCGGAATGCGGTAGGTCGTTATGGGTCCAATAGCCGATCGTGGGGTCGGTGTTGATCAGGGAATCCAGATCGATCGGGCCGACGGGACTGCAAAGTGTACGGGACACGTTCGTCATTTCGATCTCTGTGACTATGATCTGAGCTACATGAGAACAACCATTATTGGTTACCACATACGAAAAGGTGTGTGAACCGTAGATCGCGGGATCATAGATCCCATTCATGGATGATAATCCCCAGCCCCAGAAACCACCAGTGTCCGGCTCACCTCCAAGCAGCGAGAAGAGCTCAAAAGGTTCTGCATTGCTACAGACAGTGACCGATGTACCAATTCCGGCATTCACGCCTGGCCACTCGTACAATTGCATTGAGTGGATCAAGCAGCCCAGATCGTTGTAGTGGAGATAATGGCCTGAGGTATCGATCGCTGGATCGTAGATCCCGGAATGCGGTTCTTCGCCCAGGAACCATGATCCGCCGGACCCCGAATAGTATGTGAGTGAATCGAGATCGACCGGACCAGTAGGACCGCACAATGCTTGAGAATTGTTGTTGATCGTATAGATCGTTGTAGGGATCGATAGTGTGGCGGTGCCGCATGCGCTTGAGATCGTCAGGCCATAATTGTTGCTGGTTCCTCCAGGCGCCGTGGTTGAAGGTCCACCGCTTTCGATCACACCGCTTCCGGACCAATCGTAGATCACACAACCTTCGCCAACGATCACTTCCGCCTCAAGGATCAACGTATCGCCTGCGCAGATCGGCGCATTGGAAGTGATCGACAGGATCTGCGGTGTAACGCATCCAACTGTATCAGTATCGAATATTACCTGTACCGAATCGCTCACCGAGCCGCAGTTGTTGGTCCCTATGAAAACGTACCAACCTGGTGGCGCAGCCGGTACTGTAAAGCTGGAGGATGAAGTATGGATCAACGCGCCATTGGGGCTGAACCACTCATGCGTCTTGGGATTCGGGCTGGTCATTGAAACAGAAAAGAGCACAGGAGCCTGTATGCAATCAACGGAAGGGCTCGCGGAAATGGAATTGATCACCGGCAATGTGCATGGCGCGATCCCGGTAACATCGATCCACGCCGTATCCGATCCGCAGAGATTCGTGGAGATCAGCGTATACGGGCCCGTCGGAGCATTCGGCACATTGAGAGATCCATTGGTCGATGTTCCCATATTCCCTGAAGGGAAGATCCATTGATGGGACATGTATGTTCCATCAATGTTCGCATTCAATGAGAGGTTGAACGGTCCCGTCCCTGCCGTGTACCACACTGAATCGATGGAAGGAGGAATGCACCATTCATCAGGATCCACATTCACGAAAGCCGTATCCGCTCCGCATTCGTTGGAAGAGATCACCATGAAATAGTCCACCGGTCCAGGAATGTTGAACCAAGGGTTGATGCCGCTGTTGCCTTGTGCTCCGCTGGAAGTGGACCATGTGTTGGTCGCACAGGTCCCTTGCACACTGACCCTCAATAGATGATTGTATGGAGATGGAGGAGAATACCATGCGGAATCGATCACCGGTGGTACGCACATGGCTGAGTCTGGCATCACTTCGATCTCGGCGATCGCTGTGCCACAGAGATTCGAGACCTCCACCTGATATAGACCTGATTGCACATTCGGTATGGTCGAATGTGGATTTGTCGGGATCGTAAAGGCAGGTAGGTATTGAAAAGGCATTGTATCGTTCGGCGCCGTCCATGAATATGACAATGTCGTCCCCGTGGCCTCGACAGCTAGATCCAGTGGATAATTCAAGCAAGTGGGCATTGCACTCGCAGAAATATCCAGGATCTGCGGAGGCTCACATGGTGGACAGTCACCGCTGCTGATAGGGCCGGAAGTGACCGCTCCGGTAAGTTCCATCGCTGCTACGGAGATCCAATAGCTGAGATTGTTCACCCAAGTGAATGCATCACTCACGATCTCCACATTCCTGCAACCGTTCAATTCGCGGATACGCACACCGCCCAAGCTTCGCGATACCGTATCGATCACACAACCGGCCGAAGGCCATTTGGGCTCGAGAACGATCGGAAAATACCGGTGATCAAGAATATCGACTATGCCTCCATAATTGGTAAGAGCATAATCCGCACAACCATCTCCAATATCACTATTATCGATCGCTCCACCTGCAGAAGCTTCCCACCTTATCGAGAAGGTGGCGAAGGTTAGCCCGGTATAAGTTGCACCATCGCTAACCACACGAACTTCGAACGAATCCGGTACAGCCGTCTCATGCAGGCTGATATCGATCTGCTGGGCGATCGTAAGGATTGGCGAACAGAGGCAAGCCACTGAAATGATCAGCCAATAGAAAAAATGCTGTACTCGCATGTTGCCGGTTTGAGATCAAACCTAATCCATTCATCGGTTGAAATCAATTATTCGTCGATAAGCATTTATTACCGATAGGTAAAAACAAAACCCCGGCCATTCGGCCGGGGCTTTTCTCATCGATCGGGAATGCCTTATCACTTCTTGTCGTCCTTCACTTCTTCGAAGTCCACATCGGTCACTTCACTGTCCGTGGAGCTCGTGTTGCCTTGCGGCCCTCCTGCATCGCCGGTTCCGTTGGGCTGTTGTTGTTGTTGCGCGGCCTGGTACATCTCCTGGCTTGCGGCCTGGAAGGCGGTGTTCAGTTCGGCCATCAGCTTTTCCACGGCGGGCAGATCCTGCGCTTTGTGCGCGTCCTTCAAGCGGTTCAGCGCATCTTCGATCGGACCTTTCTTCTCGGCCGGGATCTTGTCGCCGTATTCCTTCAGGCTCTTCTCGGTCTGGAAGATCAGGCTGTCGGCCTGGTTCAGCTTGTCCACACGCTCGCGGGCCTGCTTGTCGGCGTCGGCGTTGGCCTCGGCCTCCTTCTTCATCTTTTCGATCTCTTCCTTGCTCAGGCCGCTGCTCGCTTCGATCCGGATGCTCTGCTCCTTGCCGGTCGCTTTGTCCTTCGCACCAACGTGCAGGATACCGTTCGCATCGATGTCGAAGGTCACTTCGATCTGCGGAACGCCGCGTGGTGCGGGTGGGATCCCATCGAGGTGGAACCTTCCGATCGTGCGGTTGCCTGCGGCCATCGGGCGTTCACCTTGCAGTACGTGGATCTCCACACTCGGCTGGTTGTCGCTCGCGGTGCTGAATGTCTCGCTCTTCTTGGTCGGGATGGTGGTGTTCGCCTCGATCAGCTTGGTCATCACACCGCCCATGGTCTCGATCCCGAGGCTGAGCGGGGTAACGTCGAGCAGAAGCACATCCTTCACATCACCGGTGAGTACGCCACC
>JAEYYE010000407.1 GCA_023430945.1 Bacteroidota bacterium | reverse complement strand
GGGTGGATCGCATGATCGTTGGCCGGCCGTACGAGGATCTGAACGAGATGCTTGAGATCAGCGATCGCGTGTGGGAGGAATGTGATGTTGACGATTACCAGGAGGCCTTCGCGCATCATCTACCGATCGCGGATCAGTTCCGGCAGAACCTGAACGGCGATCAGGCGTTGTTCGATGGATTGGTGAAGGCCGGCGAGATGTACGAGGAGAAGTTCGGTCACGTATTCATCATTTGCGCAACAGGAAAAAGTCCGGCGGAAACATTGAAGCTGATCGAGATGAGGATGAAGAACCTGCCGGAAAAAGAGATCTTGATCGCCGCGGAAGAACAGAACAAGATCACACGCATGCGGTTGAAGAAATTGCTTCATACCACATCGGATACGATCTCAACGCACTGATCACGCTATTCCACCTTCAGGTACGGCGCGATCTTTTCAAAGAGGCTGTCGTTGATCAATACGCTTCCCTTGATGTCTTCGATGTTGCTGAAAGGGCCGTGATTGTTGCGATAATTGATCAGGCCGTTCGCGATCTTTCTGTTGAAGTACGGATGTTTTTCCAATTCGGCCACTGTCACCGAATTGATCGGGATCTTCTTCGCTTCGCCCTTGATCACCAGGATCTGTTTGAGTTTTTCCACTGCATCGGGTTTGTCGCGAAGCACGTACACTTCGTGCAATTGATCCAGCGAAACGTAACCGCCGAGCATGTTCCGGTATTTCACGATCCCACGTGCGAAAGCAGGCCCGATCCCCGGAAGTGTGACGAGTTCAGTCGTGTCGGCGGAATTGATGTCGAGCGGCGCGATCGGTGCTGATGTGCGATCGGGCCATGGCTCCCGTTCTTTCTTTGTGAATTCCTTTTGATCGAAATGATCGCTGCGATCTTTCCAACGATCCCGATCGGACCCTTTTCTTTCCACGGAATCGGGAAGCAGGATGAAGGGTTCAAGTTGCGCGAAGGTCTCGGGCGGGATCGTATACATTTTGGCCAGATCCTTCTTCACCCGGAACTGACCGCCTTTCTCCTTGTAATTGAAGATCCCGTTGATCTGCCGGTCGCTGAGTCCCAGCTTCCGCCATTCCTCCCGGCCGATCGTATTCGGATCGAAATCGAAAAGTTCAGCGGCCGGCTCTTCCTCTTTCCGATCCATCGATCGCCGTTCCGCGATCCATTGCTCCATTTCCGCGCGGATCGGGCCGGGATCGAACTTCGGCGGCGTGTACAACCATTGCTCGTAGACCACCCAGCCGCAGAGAAGCACAAGAAGGATGATGAAGAGGAACGTTCCGCGGCGCTCGCTGGCATGCAGCGAGAACATGTCCTTCAGTTGTTCCTTGAACGGCTTTTCAGCGAACTGTGATCTCTGCTTATCGCGGGACATAAGTCCCTGAATATAGCGCGATCACCGATCCTCGTCGTTGTCCGAATAACTGTCCGGCTCGGGCCGCTTCTTGCTGGTGAGCACGCGGTAGAAGAAGTACAACGTGGCGATGGTCACGAGGCTCTGCGTGGCAACCATGAGTATTAGTGCTTCCGTTGTCATGCTTTGGCGAGCTTTTCCCTTCGATCCCGGTTGCGTGAAGCGATGAATACGAGCAAAGCCAACCCGGCGAAAGCCAGGGTCAACAGGATCCGCGCGAGGTTCACGTAGAATTTGCGATCCTGCAACGCCTCGATCTCGATCGGGTCGGTGGCGGCTGCGATCTGCTCGTTGAGGCCTGTGTTCGCCACCATTTTCACGATGCTGCCATTGTCAAGTGGCCAGCCTTCACCCGAGAAGAGCGATCGGCCGGCGAACTGCCAGTCGTTGCCCAATGGCGTGAAGAGCGATCCTGTGAACACGATGAAAAGCAGGATCGGGGTGATGTATTTGATGATGTATTTGTAGATGCCAGGCAGTTTGATGTCGGCCCCTTCCTTCAGTTCGGCCCAACCCTTTTCGATACCGAAGATCCACGAGAAAAGGATCACTTCCGCGAAGGCGAACACCACAAGGCTCACCGTGCCGGCCCAGTAATCGTATTCATCAAATACGCCGTATTCAAAGAAGAAAACGGTGGGCAGGCCGAGTGCAAGTACGATCAACCCGAAGGTGATCGCTCCCTTGTTCCTTCCCCAGCCGAATTCATCGCGCATGAAACCCATCCACGGCGTTCCCATCGCAAGGCTGCTGGTGATCCCTGCGAAGAAGAGCAGCCCGAACCACATCACCCCGGCGAGCACACCGAGCACAGGTCCCCATTTATCGAACAGGAACGGCATGGTCTGGAAGGCCATTCCGAAGCCGGCGTTCTCCTTTACCCAATCCAGGCCGAGGTAACCCGCCGCGATCGGGATCACGATCATGCTGCCGAGCACCACTTCAACGAACTCGTTGGTGAAACCGCTCGCGAGCGAATTCAAAGCGATGTCATCCTTGCTCTTCACGTAAGCGGCATAACAATGGATCGTTCCCATTCCCACGCTCAGGGTGAAGAAGATCTGCCCTGCGGCCGCCAGCCACACGCGCAGATCGGTGATGGAACTTCCCTCCTGGATCGTCCAAAGGAAATTGAGCCCGTCCCAGGCGCTGGCACCGGGAACTTCAGGTGATGCACCGGAAGTGCCCAGCGTAACCCCGCGGTATGCCAGGAAAATGCCGAAAAGGATAAGCAAGGGCATGCCGATCTGGGCGGCACGCTCTACGCCGTGTAGGCCACGCGAAAGGATGAACGTGTTGAGAGCGAGGCACAGCACATAGAAGATCACCGCTTCGTAAGGAATGCCGGTAGTGCTTACGCCGATATCCACATACGTTTCAAAGAACTTTGCCACTTCGATCTGGGACAGGCCGGTGAAAGTGCCCTGCAGCGTATGCCACACGTAGCTCATCGTCCAGCTTTCGATGTAGCAGTAGTACGATGCCACCGCGATGTTGGTGAATATGCCGAACACACCGAAATACTTCCAGAAGGCACGTTTGGTAAGGTTGTCCAGGATGAACGGTGTGCTGTGGTTGCCGAACCTTCCGCCATATCGGCCCATGCTCCATTCGATCCATAATAACGGGATCCCCATCAGCAGGAAGCATACGAGATAGGGGATCATGAAGGTGCCACCGCCGTTGTTCACGGCCTGCACCGGGAAACGCAGGAAATTTCCAAGGCCTACAGCGTTGCCCGCCATGGCGAGGATCAGGCCTACACGCGTTCCCCAGGCTTCTTTAGTTGCGGTCATTCGATCCGTTTGGGGCGGCAATATAGGCGCAGCCGGTCACAGGTGCGGGATCGGTAGGAATAGTGAATGAACAAGTGATCAGCCAACGGCAAGCTGATCGCGCAGGATCGCAAGGCCGGCCTCGAAGCCATGTGGATCATAGCCCAGATCCAGTCTCGCTTTGTCAAGCACGAAGCCAGTTCTGGGCGGCCGCTGTGCCGGTTGACCCAGGTCGCTGCTTTTCACCGGTGAAATGATCGATGTATCCAGTTGGAAGAATGCGCCAGCGCGTTGCACCAGTTCCAGGATCGTCATGCCATCAGGACCGGAAAGGTGGTAGATGCCCGTTGCACCTTTGCGCGCTATCTGCAGACAGCCTTCCGCAAGATCTTCGGCCAGGGTCGGCATCCGCCATTGATCATCCACCACGCGGATCGGTTGGCCCTTTTCCAGCGCGCTCTTCGCCCACAACACCACATTGCTGCGGCTGAGTCCTTTCGCATGGCCGTAAACGATGATCGTGCGGGCGATCGCCCACTTTTCAAGGTTCCCCTGAACGATCTGTTCCCCTTTCAATTTGCTATGGCCATAGATGCTCAAAGGTGCGGGCCGATCCTCTTCACGATAAGGTCCATCCTTTCCATCGAAAATGAAATCGGTGCTCAGGAAAATGAAATGGCTACCGTGCTTTTTCGCTGCTTCCACGAGGTTTTGCGTGGCGGTAACGTTCTGCAATTCGCACGCAGCGGGATCCAGTTCGCATGCATCCACGTTCGTCATGGCCGCAGTATGGATCACCACATCGGGACCGGTTTGATCGAAGACCCGTTGCACCGCCGCCCGATCGGTGATGTCCAACGAATGGTATCGATCCAACAGCGGTTCTGGTGACCGGTCCTCACCACGGCTGGTGGCGATCAGTTCCAGGCTGGGGTCGTTGCGCGACCGATCCACGAGTTTCTGCCCGAGAAGCCCGTTGCTTCCGGTGATCAATACCTTCATGGAGCGCGAAAATAGCGGCGGAGTAGCGGATCAAAGCTCCCAAACAGTGCTGCGTCGCTTGAACGGATGTTTGATCCGCTCCTTGTGCTGCAGCACGAACGCCATTACCAGGTAGGCCACCAGGTGCACGCCTGCTGTGATGAAGCTGAGGTAGATGAATGAAAGCCGTACCTGTTCGGTCTTCACGTTCAGCTTTTCAGCCCACCATTCGCAAACACCAAAAGCTTGAAGCTCGAACCACGTCTTTACCCGCGATATCATCGATCAAACCTGTTTTCGTGCTGGTGAAGTGCGCTGCAGAAGCTCACTCCCGATACCGCAAGTTAAGCATTTGCGGTGGTGGCAGTGCAAATTGCGTAGTTCCAGCAGCGCCTGGCCTTTCGCTGCCGTGCATGCTTTTAGCCCCAGCGATGCCCAATCGTCCAGTACCTGGTTCTTTTCGGGCGGCAAACCGGCGAGCAGGCCAAGCGCCCGATCGCGCAAGGCCGGCCTGCCCTGGATCTGGGCAAAGGCATACAGCCAGGGCACCAAAGCGTTTATGATCACGTGGTCCGCTGCTGAACGGCCGAAATGCTTGCGTTTCAAAGAGGTGGGCCGATCGATCCGGTAATGGTCCTGCCAGTAACCACCAGCCTCAATGTCAAGGATCGAATGCACCGTATCGGGATCCATGGCCGAGAGCAGGTCGATCAATGGCGCTTCACGATCGGTGAACAGTTTGGCCAATTGTGCAAGACGGACTGAAGGATAGTTCACCGGCCTGATCCGGCCGAATTTCCAGGCGACGGAAGGGATCGGCCGCAGATCGTGCAAGTGTGCCAGCAGTTCGTACTCGCCCTGCAAGCGCCGGGGATATTCATCGATCAGGTCGGTGCGCAACAGGCCAGCCTGGCCAAAGAGCAGCGCTTCGGTTCGCAATGGATCGTCGCGGTATTTCATCAGGATCCGCAGGGGAAGGGCATGGGCCAGCATTCCGAACGGTTCAGTGTTCGTCTTCATTCCGAACGCCTGCAGCAGCAAATGGTAGAATGTCGCCAGTGGATCGCCGCCCAGCCGCTCATGGAGCCCGATCACCTGCGACGCCTTCCGATCGAGCCTGCCGATCAGAACTTCGTCAAGCCATTCATCGATCCGCCCCCGATCCAGTTTCCCGATCTGCCATGCGCACGGCACGTTACGGCCGCTTGTCATCATCGATCGGTACAGTGCGATGCTATCGGTGGAGATCCGTGGGAAAAGTTCGATCGTGGGAATGGCTCTTCCCTGCGGAGTGCGAACTTCCTGATCATGTTCGTACACCACGTGCAGGATCACGTTCTCATACGCCGGATCGGTCTGGTGGCCGTGTGCGAACCATTCGCTGCTGCGCAGGTGCACCTCAACCGGCCCGGCCCACAACTGCCCGCCGATCCTGATCTGCGCCCCCGAAAGATCCGGCCCGCTGTTGTGCTGGATCTCCCCGGGCTCCAGCACTTCGATCGGCGCGCCATCGATCGTGCGCAACGCATGGTGATCGAAAAGCCGCTTTTCCCAGATGAACTGCAGCAGATCCTCACCATACGGAAGATCGGGTTCCAAAAGGCTCGGGTTCCGCGCCGATCGGTACATGCCGTACCCGTGGAAATTGAACAGCGGTGAAGTGTTTGTGTGTACCTGCATTCCGATCGGCGATCAAGTTGGCGATCGCCCGCGAATAAGATACATCGTTGATCAGGCTAGGATCTACTTCCTGTTTTTCAGTGATGGATCCATTCACCGATCCATGTGAGGGCGAATTCCTGTCAGGTCGTGTCTTCGCCTGCAAGTCCTCCGTCGCTTCGCGCCGTGCGGGCTTTCCGGCTGCGCCACTTACGCGGGATCCGGCCCTGGCGCAGGAAGTTCCGTTCATTCAATATCCAACCCGCGCATCTCCACCATATGCTTCCAGTGCCGCTTCGCCAAATGCCGCATCTGCAATTTCAGGTTGCGCCGGCCCGGAATGTTGACGTGGTGGAAGTACGTTCTCCAAAGTGATCGATAGGCATCTTCGGCGGGCGCAGGTTCAGCCGCGGTGTTCGCAGGAAGCATGGAGTCCCGCTCTTCGATCGGTTCGGACCAATGCAGATCCTTTCCATCGAAGTTCAACGCGTAATTGCGCCGTTCATCGAAGATCATCCAGGCCATGTCCGCGTAACGTTTTTGGAAATGCGGGGCGATCAACGGAAGTACATCATACGCAGGCGCGATCACCGATGTCCAAAGTCCATCGGTGTTCTCCTGGAATCGCACGAACGCGATCATGTGATGTGCTTCGTGATCGAGCTTCTTCTTCCATTTGCGCAACTCGAGACCCACCGCATCGCGCGGATCGGAAGCGATCGGTTCATTCCGTAACACCCGCACCATCTGAGTGATCAACAACATGTCCACCGATCGGTCTTCGGCCAGGTGACACGTTACAAGGCCTTTCGCTTCGCTCTTTCCGATCCGAGCCACTAAGGCTTTCCAGGCGCGTACGCTCCAGTTCGCATGGGTATCGATCATTCGTTCAGTCGCGAACAGATCCGCCGGACTTTCACCCGCACGCAGAACGGATAGCGGCTGCAATCGATCGCGCACGATCTCTGCC
>JAEYYE010000394.1 GCA_023430945.1 Bacteroidota bacterium | reverse complement strand
CGAAGGCTGCCTCAACGGCTTCGGGCCGCGCGAGCTGATCAAGTTCACCACGCGCATCGCCAACATCGGCGAGCAGGATTACTACATCGGCAACCCGGCGTTCAACCCGGATCAATTCGAAACACAGAACTGCCACGGCCATGTTCACTATAAAGGTTATGCTGAATACCTGCTCTTCGATGCGCAAGGCCAGGAACTCGCGATCGGTTTCAAGAACGGTTTCTGTGTGATGGACATCGATTGCAATGGCGGCGGAACCTTCCAATATGGTTGCGGCGACATGGGCATCTCGGCCGGCTGTGCGGATATCTACGGAAGTGGTACCGCCTGCAACTGGCTTGACATAACCACAGTTCCCGAAGGACTTTATACGCTTGTGGTGCGCACGAACTGGGACAATGATCCCGATGCATTGGGCCGTGTGGAGACCGATCTGATGAACAACTGGGCGCAGGTGTGCCTGTTCATCGATCGCTCGCCGGGGCTTTCCATTTCGATCGATGATGATTGCGAGCCGTATTTCGATTGCATGGGCGATATCTACGGCGATGCACAGTTGGATTGCGAAGGGAACTGTGCTGGATCGGCCTTGATCGGCGATCTCAATACAGATCAGTACCAGAACGCCACGGATGTGATCGAATATGTGAACGGGATCCTTGGTGAGGATCTTACACCCGCCGCGTGCAACGACATCGACCAGGATGGCGATCTCACCGTTACCGATGCTGCGCTGATGGCGTACTGCAACTATTGGAACACGTACAACCATCCGCCGGACAGCAACGCCGTGCATGATCATTGCAACTTCCCGTTCGTGGAGATCATCAATCCGTACGATTCGGTCACCTTCACGATCGGTGCGCTCGATCTCGACCAGGGTTTCCTGGATGTACATGTGAAGAACCCGAACAAGAAGCTGCTCGGTTATGAATTGGAGTTGAGCGGCATACAGATCACCGGCGTTCAAAGTCTCTACGATCCGGATGCCTACCCTGTAACACCGGAACATGCTTTCGGGACCGGCCACCTGATCTGTCTCAGCAGCAACGATTCGCTCATCCAGCGCGGACCCCTCTACAAACCGTTGTGCCGCGTGTATTTCATCAACCCTGAACCAATGATCTGCATTGCGAATGTGATCGATGTGGTGAACGAGAACTACCACAATAGCATTACGTTCCTCGAGAATGAATGCGCGAGCATCACCGGCCTGGCGGAAACTGCGGTGGACCAGGGGATCCGGGTATTCCCGAATCCTTTCAGTGGCAATACGACGATCCTCTATCCGCCTGCAAAAGGAGAAGAAGTGATCGTTATCCTGCTGGATATGCAGGGCCGTGAACTGAAGCGGATCAGCGATCGCGATGGAAGCGGAAGGATCATGATCGAAGGCCAGGGACTTGCCGCGGGCAGCTACATGTACCAACTTTCCGGCGCGGTGAACGCAACAGGGAAATTGATCTTGGAACCATGAGATCCCTGTTGGCGCTTCTCTTCGTTTCATTCGCGGCGATCGCAAGTGCGCAGAATACGATCTACAGTTATGCGATCGCCAATTGGAAGAACGGCCCGATCGTGTACATGACGCCGGTGATCGAAACCACCGAAGCTGTAAGAACATCTGAACTTCTTGATCGGTTCAAGAAAGAATATCCTGAATTCCGCGAAGCTGCGGATGTTGATCTGCTGCGTTTCGCAACGCTGGAAGAAGCCGGGCTCGATCGCGAAACGCTTCGCCGGAAGTACGGTATGCGCAAGCTCGAAGTCGTGCTGCTCGATCCGAAGTGACGGCACGTTCCACCCGCTGGATCGGCCGCGAGATCCCCTCCCCTTCTATCTTTCGCGAATGCGTTGGTTTCCGCTGATCATTTGCTTCCTTTCCTTCTCTTCGGCACAAGCCCAGTTGCTCGGTACCGCGAAGAGCTACGATCGCTCCGATACGTTACGCGGAAGCATCGGTCCATACCGCGCGTGGTGGGATGTCTCGTACTACGACATCAGTGTAACGCCCGATATCCCGAACCGTTCCATCAGTGGCACAACGATCATCGCCTTCGCCTCGATCGATGAAGGACAACGCATGCAGATCGACCTGCAGCGACCGCTGGAGATCGATAGCATTTTCATGGCAGTTTCGGTCTTTCGGAATGGAATGATGTCGATCGAGGATCGGCCGGTGGAATTCACGCGTGAAGAAGATGTGGTGTGGATCGATCTGCCTGAACCAATGCCTTCCGGTGAGGCGAACACGATCCGCATCCACTATCACGGCAAACCGAAGGTCGCGAAGAACGCGCCCTGGGATGGCGGCTGGGTGTGGACGCAGGACAAGAATGGCGACCCGTGGATCAGCGTGGCCTGCCAGGGCCTTGGGGCCAGCGTGTGGTACCCGTGCAAGGATCACCAAAGCGACGAACCTGACGATGGCGCAAGTCTACACATCACCGTGCCGCAGGAATTGATCGCCGTTGGCAATGGCCGGCTTCGATCGAAGAACACCAACAGCGATGGAAGCGTCACCTGGACATGGCATGTGCAGAATACGATCAACACGTACAACATCATTCCATACATAGGCAGATATGCGGGTTTCGGCGGAACGATCGAAGGCCAGATCGCACCGATCGATGCGGAATATTGGGTACTTCAACAGGATCTTGAAAAAGCGAAGGAACATTTCAAAATGGTTCCACCGATGATGCAATGTTTCGAGAAGATGATCGGTCCTTACCCTTGGATCGGCGATGGGTTCAAACTGGTGCAGGCGCCTTATCTCGGCATGGAACACCAGAGCGCGATCGCGTACGGCAACGGTTTCGTGAACGGTTATCGCGGCATGGACCTGAGCCGATCGGGCCACGGCAAGGACTGGGATTACATCATCGTTCACGAGGCGGCACATGAATGGTTCGGCAACAGCATCACAACGGCCGATATCGCCGACATGTGGGTGCAGGAAGGATTCACGGTCTACTCCGAAGTGGCATATGTTGAATGCATGAAAGGCGCGCAGGCAGCGAACGAATACATGATCGGGATGCGCGGCAACATCGTAAACGACCGGCCGGTGATCGGGCCCTACGGCGTTAACGAGGAAGGCAGTGGCGACATGTACTACAAAGGCGCGGCGGTGATCCACATGGTGCGCGCGATGATGAACGATGATGAACGTTTCTGGCGGATGTTCCGCGATCTGTATGATGAATTCAAATTCTCGATCGTGACCAGCGCACAGATCGAGGAATTCATGGATGATCGGACCGATGCGGACCTGCGGATCTTCTTCGACCAGTACCTGCGCACTACGCGAGTTCCAAAGCTTGAATGGCGCATCGTGAACAGAAGGCTTTCGTATCGCTGGAGCGGCACCCTGCCAGGATTCAACATGCCGGTGGATGTTTCGATCGATGGCGGAACGATCAGGATCCAGCCCACCACGGAATGGCAGGAATTGGATCGGAAAGTGAACAAAAGGACACGGATCGTGGTGGACCCGGGATATTACGTCACAAGCGGAAAGGTCTCGCGTTAGCGCTGCACGATCACATTGCGGCGTACATGCGCGCCCGAGTCCTGGATCGATAACTGGTAGAAACCCTCGGAAAGCCGGCCCACTTCCAACTGGTGTTCACCGGGCTCCCCACTGCGCGCCACTTCGCGCCCGGCCGCATCGTACAGGATCACCTTGGCCCTGTTACCGATCCCTTCGATCTTGAACCGGTCGCCGGTGGGGTTAGGGTAGATGCGGATCCCATGATCGCCCCTGTTCTCATCCACGGTGTTCACGATGGCGATGCTCCAGAGCCTCGGGTCGCTGAACGGACTTTGTTCGTTGGAGATAAGGATCTCCGCCGGACCATTCCAGGCCACGGCTTCCATCTGTAGGAATGAAAGTGAAAGCGCGGTGCGTACCACCTCCCCACTGAAGAAAAGGCTCCCTTCGAAACCGCTGAGCTTGCAGATGAATGGCACATACAGCCCTGGCGTATAACCGATCAGGATCACCTGGTCCGTTATCGGTTCATGGCTGGCCCCGGTGATCAATCCCTGTATGTCATACTCTTCCTTGAGAACGGCCTGGTGCGTGCCGGGTTCTGCGGGCAGCGCATACACGCGCGTGCGCTGATCGACCCAATCCTTGGTGAATAGGTAGAGCGTATCGTTCCGCGCGATCATCGCTTCACAATCCCACGGATTGGTCTGCATCGCACTGGTGAAATCAACCTGGTCGGAATAGGCATAGTATATCGTATCCACATCGATCGCTGTGACCGAAGTATCCATCAGCAGCCCGATCGGAAAACGATATATCCTTAGATCGGTGCGGCTTCCACTGTTGTTGCCGATATCTCCTAGGTAAACGTAGGATCCATCAGTCGTCATGTCCTCCCAATCCACGTTGGTGGCGTTCACGGCCACCGATCGGAGTGTGGCACCGGTCTGCGGATCCACTTGGTAGAGCCGCGCCGGATTGTTGGAATCGGGATGCGACCAAAGTGTGCCTCCCACCATGATCATTCCGCTGGTCTCGTTCACTTCCTCACCAAGCGTGGCCAGCAAGGTGGGCATCAGCTGGGCGGCCGCGGACACGGGGAATAGCAGCATGATCAGCAGCGATCGCATGCGCTAAAGATATGGCTGAGGCGAAGCGGAACGCTCAACGCAGTACGTTCACATGTCCGGTCGCTTCGATCGTTTCACCCAAGGTTCCGGAGTGATCGAGCAGTGGCCGGTACTGGCACGACCAGATGTACACGCCATCCTGCACCACCTCGCCTCCCACCTTGCCATCCCACACCGGTTGCGGATCGCTGGATCGGAAGATCACATTCCCCCAGCGATCATAGATCATGAAAAGCTGGCTTTCCACGCTTGTGGTATGGATCGCGAACTGATCGTTCTTGCCATCTGCGTTGGGCGTGAACGTGTTGGGAATGAAGAATTGCGGTGGGCAGAATTCATCCACCTGGATACTGTCCAACGTCGTACAACCGGGTTCGCCAGTGATCGACACCGCATACCAGCCATATTCCGTCACATCGATCGTTTGCGTGCGTTCTCCCGTATCCCAGGTATAGACACTTCCGGGAGTGCCAGCATCGAGCGTAGCGATGGTGTTCGGGATCATGAAACAGGCCGTCACGAGAGGTTCCTTCACCGGAGCTGGATAAGGCCGGAACTGCACGCGGACCGTATCGTGCGCATAGCAATAGCCATTGGTCACTTCCACATGGTAGGTGCCATCCTTGTCCACATCGATCGCGGGTTCCGTGCTGCCGGTGCTCCAGAAATAGTAGGCATTCGCATTGGTCGCATCGAAGTGCAGCGTATCGAATTCACAAACCACCGTATCCGGGCCCAGATCCACCATCATGCTATTATGGAAGGTTACGGCCAGTTCGAGTGAATCCGTGCAACCATCGGGTGTAAGCACCAGCAGGCTGAAGTTGCCGGAATTCGCGGTCACCGTGATCTGTTGCGTGGTCTCACCCGTGCTCCAGAAGTAATAGCAACCGGGGTTGCCCGCATCGAGCACTACCGGGGTCTCTATGCAGGCCGATGTATCGGTGAGCGACATTTCGGGCATCACGAAAAAATCGATCGTGGCCTCATCGGTTCCCGTACAGCCATCGGCCGAGGTCACCCCCACCGAATAATCACCGTTCTCGGTAACAATGATCGTTTGCTCCGTGGATCCCGTGTTCCAGAGGTATTGAAGACCCGGCGATCCAGCATCAAGGATCCATTCCGTGCCACCACAGAAAATACTATCAGGGCCCAGATCCACCGAAGGCACCGGGTATACCTGTACATCGATCGATGTGGTGTCGGTGCAACCATTCTCGAACTCCACGATCAGCGATACCTCATACAGGCCGAGATCATCGTACGTGGCCGAGGTGGATTCCGTATTGCTCACGGTGGTGCCGTTGCCGAGGTCCCAGATGCGGGTGTAGACCTGATCGGTAAGGATCGTAGCGTCCACGAATTCGGTCTGCTGGCCGATGCAGCCGGTCTCGGCCTGTATATCCACCACCGGTGATGGTGCGAAGGAGATCGTCTGATACAGTGTATCGGTACATCCTGTCTCACTGAACACCACCTGCATGATCTGGTGCGGCCCTGGATCGGTGAACTGGTGGTAGGGCATGGAGTCCGATGCTGTGGTGCCATCACCGAAATCCCATTCGATCGAATCGATCTGCGGCCCGCTCACCACGTAACTTTCATCCACGAACTGGATGTCGTTCATACAATAGCCTTCGTAGTCGAAACCGGCGAACACGATGCTGGGCGTGAGCACCGAAGTGAGCGTTACCTGGCAACCTGTTACCGATGTGAGCAGGCAGCTGATCTGCTGGCCGGTCTGCGGATCGATCACGGTGATGGTCTCGGTGGTCTCGCCGGTGCTCCAC
>JAEYYE010000236.1 GCA_023430945.1 Bacteroidota bacterium | reverse complement strand
GTCCAGTGCGATCAGTACGCCCATCAATACCCAGTATTCCATGGTACGGGTGAAGATTGCCGGCGGCAGGGAGCTCATCGCCCAGCTTCGATACACCGGATCGTTGAAGTCGAAATCCCCGATGCGTACCAGGATCGAATAATAGATCGCCGAGGTGACCATCTCGTGGAACATGGCGATAAGCAGGCTAAGGCCCAGATGCGTGAGCAGCACTTTCAATACCGGTCTTTCATTGAACGGCCATTTCCGCAGGATGGAGTAGACCAGCGGTGTGAGCAGTGCCCAGAAGAGGAAATTCAGGTAGGGCACCGGTGCTTCGCGCCACCAGCTGAATTCGCCCATCTGCTTCAGGTCGCGATACACGTACCAGTGCATGTACGCCTGGAAGAGGAAAAGCGTGGCCAGCACGCCCGCCGTGATCAGGATGGTGCGGTAACGGATCGGGGTGCGCTGGAAATAGTTCATTCGATCTGGGAATAAGGGAACAGCCCGTTGCCGGAGCTGTTCCCATGGCCGTTCCCCTTGTTGCTTCAGGCTTCCGCAGAAGCTTGCGACCGCAGCCAAGCTATGCCGCCAAGGCGCGAAGCCACAAGGGATCGGTGATGAACGGTAGACGCAGGGATGGGACGTTCGGTTACCTGTTCATCCCATTTCTTTTGAACGGATGATCAGCCGCCGATGCTGAATGTGTAGTCTCCCACCGTGATGGAAACGATCGGGTCGCAGGCGCCGCTCCCGAAATCGATCGAACGGGCCGGCCTGCCCGCAGGGATCACCTGCTGCACACCGCTCACGATCCATGGACAACCAACCTCCACGCGCAATGGAGATGTCGTGCTCGTGGTGTATGCATGGCCATTGCGGTTCACTCCGCTGCCATTTCCGCTGATCAGGTACACATCATCGAAGATCGTTGTGGTGCCTTCGCCTTCGATCCAGGTGCGGATACGTTGCGAGGAATGCGTGCTCGTCCAACTGCCATCGGGCGCTGTAACGGTGCCGTTCACGTTCACATTGAAGTACGTCTGTCCCTGATCGTTCTGTCCCGCGTTGGTCACGGTCTTTACGCCTTGCACATGATGATCGTTCACGAAGTAATCATGCGGAACGATCGTGATCTCGGTTCCTTCCGCACCGTAGGGGCCGGTGAACGTTACGAACAATCTGCCACGACGCGCTAGGCCATTTTCTCCAACGCAATTCGTGTTGCCGAAATCAACGAGCATGGTGTGTGGCATCGTATCCAGATCGATCGTTATGCTCTGGATGCACGGCGATCCATCCTCGCCATCCTTGTAAGCGATATCGCTTTGGCGCAACGCATCGGAAAAGAAGAACTCACCCTGGAAATTATCGAGCGCAGCGCTGTAATCGCGGTCCGGCGTAACAGCATCCTCTTCCTTACCACGGCAGGAATAAAGGCCGATCACAACAACGGCGAGGAATAGAATGCGATCGAAGTTGCGCATGACAGATGGGTTTGTTGACACTATGACGATCGAAAGGATCAAAAGTTTCGATCCAGTACAACGAAAGTGAACGGAAATGCATGCCGCTCATCGGCGGGATGTTCCGATCGGCTCTTTTCCCGCCATTTCTTTGGATCGATCTCCGGGAAAAGCACGTCACCGCCCACATCGGCATTCACCTTGGTGATGTATAGCCGGTCGATCAGATCTTTTTCCAAAGCCTGGCGGAAGATCTCGCCACCACCGATGATGAACGCTTCCTCTTCGCCCGAGACCCGCGCTTTTTCCAGCGCTTCTTCCAAAGATCCCATTACGATCGCTTCAGGTGCTTCATAAGCGCGATCGCGCGTAAGTACGATGTTCGTACGATCCTTCAGGGGCCGGAAACGCGTTGGAATGCTTTCGTAATTGCGCCGCCCGGTGATGATGTGATGTCCGCGTGTTGTGCTGGCGAAGAACTTCATGTCGTCGGGCAGGTGCCACGGCAGATCGCCTTCGCGACCGATCACCCGGTTGCGCGCCACGGCCACGATCCCACTTACGATCATACGCTCACGTTCGCTTTTATGTGCGGATGCGGATCGTAGTTCTTCAAGCTGAAATGCTCGAACTTGAAGTCGAAGATGTTCCTGATCGATGGATCGATCTCCATCACCGGCAATGGACGCGGTTCGCGTGTGAGTTGAAGCCTGGCCTGATCGAGGTGATCGGCATACAGGTGCACATCGCCGAACGTATGGATGAATTCGCCTGGCCGCAGATCGCACACTTGTGCCACCATCATGGTAAGCAGCGCGTAGCTCGCGATGTTGAATGGAACGCCAAGGAAAGTATCCGCGCTCCGTTGATACAACTGGCAGCTGAGCTTTCCATTGGCCACGTAGAATTGGAAGAATGCATGGCACGGCGGAAGCGCCATGTTATCAACTTCAGCTGGATTCCAGGCGGTCACCATCAACCTCCGGCTATCCGGGTTGCGTTTGATCATGTCGATCACCTTGGTGATCTGATCGATGCTCCTGCCGTTCGGTGCCGGCCAGTTGCGCCATTGGTAGCCATATACGGGACCGAGATCGCCGTTGGCATCGGCCCATTCATCCCAGATCCGCACGCCGTTCTCCTGCAGGTATTTGATGTTCGTGTCACCCTTCAGGAACCAGAGCAGTTCATGGATGATGCTCTTTGTGTGGAGCTTCTTCGTCGTGAGCAACGGAAATCCTTTTTGCAGATCGAAGCGCATCTGGTAGCCGAAACAACTGAGCGTTCCAGTGCCGGTGCGATCGGATTTTCTTACGCCGTTATCGAGAATGTGCCGGAGCAGATCGTGGTATTGCTTCATGGTAGGCAATGCGAATTTAGCCGTTCCGCGCCGGAAGCTCCGTTGCAGGCGGATCGGTGGCTGCGGCCGCCGATGTGAAGTGCGACCATTCGGGCAGCGCCCGCAGGAAACGTTCCTTCATGCGCTCGTAATAGCTTTTGCGATCAATGGTGAAGGCGATCAGGTAACCGACCATGGCCGCATACATCAATTGAAAGATCGCCGAATGCCGGTCCGTCATCTCCAGCACCAGGATAGCGCTGGTGAAGGGCGATCGTGTAACCCCGCTCAGGAAAGCCGTCATTCCAGCCAGAACAAGCATGTTGTATTGTCCGCGGCTTGGATCGAACCATTGCGCGATGTAACCGCCGATCGAAGCGCCCGCTGCGAGAGAAGGGGCGAAGATGCCGCCCGCACCACCGGCAGAGATCGAAAAGAGCGGGGCCAGGATCCGCGCGCCGATGTCACGGGCCGATGGGTCCATTTCAGCGGCGAAAAGGTATTCCTGCAACAGCGCATTGCCCGATCCAAGTGAATGTGCCCCAAGGAAATGGAAACAACCCGCGAAGAGGAATGCACAGACCACCACGAATAGGATCTGTTCCCTGCGCGCGAGCGATCGGCGCATCTTGTCGAACAACATGAGCGACCGGCAGAAAAGCGCGCCGACAAGCCCTGCGATCGCACCGATCGCGAGGATCTTGTACATGAAGGAGAAAGTGGCCGGTTCCAGTTTCGGGTAACCGATGATGAGGTACGGGCCGAGAAGCCATTGCGCTGTCATTCCGCTCAGGATCACTGCGGTGAGCACCGCCGTGCGGAATTGCGCGATGTGCGTTTTCGTGAGCTCCTCCACCGCGAAGACGATCCCACCAAGTGGCGTGTTGAACGCTGCGCCGAGCCCTGCTGCACCACCGGTGATCATCATCACCCTTCTGCTCACCTTGGGCCAGAACGGCGGAAGCAGTTGGTGCACGATGCGGTAGATGCTTCCTGCGATCTGGAGCGTTGGTCCTTCGCGCCCAATCGCGCCG
>JAEYYE010000144.1 GCA_023430945.1 Bacteroidota bacterium | reverse complement strand
GCCTTGATCATCGCATATTCACCGCTCACCTGGTAGGCCGCGACGGGAACATCCACATTCTCCTTCACTTCACGGATGATGTCGAGGTACGGCAATCCTGGTTTCACCATAACGATGTCGGCGCCTTCCTCCACATCCATCAGCGTTTCCTTGATCGCTTCGATCCGGTTCGCGGGATCCATCTGGTAGCTTTTTTTGTCGCCCTTGCCCGGCGCGCTATCGAGCGCTTCGCGGAACGGCCCGTAGAAGCACGAAGCGTATTTCGCGGCGTAGGAAAGGATCCCTGTTCCGGTGAAACCTTTCGCTTCGAAAGCTTCGCGGATCGCACCGATGCGGCCGTCCATCATGTCGCTCGGTGCAACGAAATCGGCACCGGCCTCCGCATGACTGATGCTCATCTTCACTAGCGCTTCCACCGTGGGATCGTTCACCACATCGCCATCTTCAACAATGCCGTCGTGGCCGTAGGATGAATACGGATCGAGCGCGACATCCGTCATCACCACCATGCCGGGAACCGCTTGTTTGATCGCGCGGACAGAGCGTTGCATGAGGCCGTCCTTGTTCCATGCTTCCTTCCCTGTGTTGTCCTTCAACTCATCCGGACATTTGATGAAGATCAGAACACTCTTCAAGCCGAGCGACCAAAGCTCTTCCACGTCCTTCACCGTAAGATCGAGGCTCGAACGGAAATAGTTCGGCATCGATGGGATCTCGCTCCGCACATTCTCGCCTTCATCGAGGAAAAGTGGTACGATCAGATCATCGGGCGTCACGCGTGTTTCAGCGACCAGCGCACGGATCGATGGATTTCTTCTCAGGATGCGGTTCCTTCGTTGTAATTGCATGGAAACAAATTTCGATCAGACCCAGTCGCGGGGCTGAAGACAGACGTTCAACAAAAGTTCCTCCGCCGATCCCTTATCCGGCTGGTGATCGTATTCAAAACGCACCGTAGGCGGAAGGCTCATGAGGATGCTTTCCGTGCGGCCATTGGTGCGCAAGCCGAAGAGCGTTCCGCGATCGTGCACAAGATTGAATTCAACGTAACGGCCGCGGCGGATCTCCTGCCAATGCTTGTGTTCGCCGGTGAACGGCATATTTCGACGGCGCTCGACGATCTGAAGATAAGCGGGTAAAAAAGCATCACCACAAGCGTGTGCGAGCTCGATCCAAAACGCATCACTTCGATCTCCATTGGCGCGTTTGTGATCGTAGAATATCCCTCCGATGCCGCGCCTTTCCCCGTTGCGATGATGATTCACGAAATACCGATCGCATTCCTTCTTGAATTCCGGGAACAACGCCGCATCGGAACGATCGCAGGCTTCCTTGTGCGTGCGGTGGAAATGGATCGCGTCCTCTTCGAACAAGTAATATGGTGTAAGATCGGCGCCACCACCGAACCAGCGATCGGTGATCTTTCCATTCCGATCGGCCATCTCGAACATGCGGTAGTTGCAGTGCACCGTTGGCACGAACGGGTTCTGCGGATGCAACACCAGGCTCAATCCGCAGGCGAACCAGCGATCGCCTTCGATCTTCAGTTGATCGCGCATCGGCTGCGTCACTTCACCGAAAACGACCGACGTGTTCACGCCGCCTTTCTCGAAGACATCGCCGTTTCCGATCACGCGTGTTCTTCCACCACCGCCACCTTCGCGATCCCAAACATCCTCGCGGAACCGGGCTTTTCCATCACTTTGCTCCAAAGCCGAACAGATCCGGTCCTGCAGATCGCGGATGTCGGCGACCCATCCCTCACGGATCTTTTCGTTCACTTCCAGCGCCATTCCTTCACGGTATCAACGAACGCTTTCGCATGATCCACGGGAACGTCCGGTGTGATGCCGTGGCCCAGGTTCACAATGTGCGGTCCACCCTTGAACGCCTCGATCATCTTCCGCGTCTCCGACTGGATCACGGGTATCGGTGCGAGCAGTTTCGCGGGATCGAAATTGCCTTGTAGCGCGACCTTCGGTCCGGCGAATTCGCGTGCTTTTTCCGGTGAGATGCACCAATCGATCCCGAGCCCTTGCGCACCGCTTCCAGCGAACCTATCCAGTGCGTGCCAGGCCCCTTTCGCAAAGACGATCACCGGAACTTCATCCTTCAACGCATCAACGATCCGGCGAATGTTCCTCCCGGAAAAACGCTCGTATTCCTCTGGACCAAGTATCCCGGCCCAGCTGTCGAAGACCTGCACCACATCGGCACCGGCTTTCACTTGTGATCGTAAATACGCGATGGTGGTATCGGTGATCATGTCGAGCACCTTGATCGAAAGTTCCGGCCGTTGGTAGCAGAATGCCCGTGCCTTGTCGAAGGTGCGCGATCCGCGGCCCTGCACCATGTAGCAGAAGAGCGTCCACGGTGCACCGGCGAAACCGATCAACGGCACGCGATCGTTCAACTCCTGCTTGATCAGCTTGATCGCTTCGGCAACATAACCCAGCGCCTCATCCACATCGGGAACGAGCAGCTTCTTCAGATCATCCTCGTGCTTGATCGGATCGGGAAGCACGGGACCGGTGTTCTCGACCAGTTGCACTTCCATGCCCATCGCCTGCGGCACTACAAGGATGTCGGAGAACAAGATCGCAGCATCAACGCCAACGATATCGATCGGTTGCAAGGTGATCTCGCACGCGAGCTCCGGTGTCTGGCAACGTTCGAAGAAGCCGAACTTCGAGCGAAGTGCGCGGTATTCGGGCAGGTAACGTCCGGCCTGGCGCATCATCCACACGGGCGGACGTTCGGTCCTCTCGCCGTTCAACGTGCGGAGGAGAAGGTCGTTCTTCATTTTGATCGAGGGATTACATGGCTGAAATGTCCGATCACTTCATCGATCATTGTTTCTTTTGAAGGTCTTTCGGCGATGATCACATGATCGGCCATCCCGACCACCGCCGTTGCCGTGGTGGATCCGATCACGAATGCGATCGTTCCTTCCTTCCATTCATTCACGCTGAAAAAGCTGTTCACCGCGGAAGGGCTGAAGAACATGACCGCATCGTATTTACGATCGATGCGCAGCGGCGTTGGAATGGTGCGATAGACGATGATCTCGCGAACAGCGATCTTTTTCGATCGAAGAAGATCCGGTAGTTCATCGCGCCGTTGATCGCCGCAGAAGAATTGGACCTCCTTCGCTGCGGATCGCTGGATCAGCGTATTCGCAAGCGATGTTCCATTGAAACCGCCCGGGATCACGCGATCCTTTCCGAAGTGAACTGAGGCCAATTCGCTGGTCGATCCTTCGATCGAAAAGACCGTCCAATCCGGTTTCCGTTCATCCAGGATGTTGATCACAGCTTCCACCGCATTGCGGCTGGTGAAAATGACGGTCGCCTCGGTGGATGCGAGCCGATCGATGACCTGTCCGACTTTAAGATCATCGATCGGCTCGATCTTGATGAACGGTACCACGTCGATCGAGATCCCCCATGATACGGCTTTCGCGACCAGATCGGGAGAAAGCTCGCCGGTGGACAGAACTTCGATCTTCCGATCGCTGATCATGATGTACGCTCCTTCGTTGCGATCAACGCCTTCACACCCTGGTCGATCAATTGTTGCGCGGCACGGATCCCAAGCGTGGCGGCATCGTTGCCGATCCGCTCCGTTCTCTCGATCTCCATCATGTCCGATCCATCAACGGAAAGCACATTGCCCTTGAAGCGCAGCAGATCATCTTCGATCACCGTGAGCGCTCCGATCGGGCTGGAGCAACCGCCGTGCAGATGGCGGAGGAAATCCCGTTCGATCGCGGTACAGAGCGCTGTACCGGCATGATCGATCGGAGCCAGCATTTCGCTGATCTTGCGATCATCCTTCCGGTACACGATCACGATCGCGCCCTGCGATGGTGCGGGCAGCATCCAGTCCAGTTCGATCGCATCGGCCGGCCGCACACCGGCACGTTCCAGACCGGCCGCGGCCATGATGATCCCGTCGTATCCGTCTTCGCTCAATTTTCGCAGACGTGTATCCACGTTGCCCCGCAGGTCCTTCAATTGATGCGTGGGATGTCGGCGGATCCATTGCGCGCGGCGGCGGATGCTGCTCGATCCGATCACCAGATCATTATCGGTCACGGAAACGCCTTCGCGCAGTAAAAGCAGATCGGCTGTCGGTCCACGTTGGAGAATAGCGCCGATCGCGATCCCGTTGGCGAGTTGCGTGGGCACATCCTTCAACGAATGCACCGCGATGTCCACCCGTTCACCGAGCAGCGCACTATCCAGCGATCGGGTGAAGATCCCCTGCACGCCCATCTCATAGAGCGGTGTCACCAGATCGATATCGCCTTCGCTCTTCACGGGCACGAGTTCGCAGGAATGGCCGAGCGCTTCGAGCTTTTCCATCACCAGGGAAGCCTGCCACAGCGCCAGACGGCTGTCGCGCGTGCCGATGCGCACGGATCGAATGTCTGTTGAACTGCTCACGCGTTGATCTCCTTGCGGACGATCCGGTCGCTGTGTAACTGGTATGGCGAAGGTTCGGCCGGCAGGCGAACGATGAAATTACATGCGTTCGCGGCCGTGATGTATTCATTGATCGCCCGGATGTAATCGCACCCGTGACCATCCCCGCGCCGCATCGCCACCGCAAGGCCTTTCATCACATCCTTGATCCGTTGGTGCGAATCGGGATCGGCGAACGCATTGCGCGCATGGATGGTTTCGAGCTTGCGTTTCACATCGGCGAGCAGGCCGAAGCGTTCGCGCAAACGGCTCCATTCCAGGAATTCATCCACCGCGGCGGCGATCATGCCCAACGCCACCGGTACCTGTTCGCTCCGCTGGCGCAACGTGGCATCGGTGATCCGCGAGATCTTGTCCACGTTCAACAACGTGCGTGCGGGCAATTCACCGATCGCCGGATCGATGTTCTCGGGCATGCCCAGATCGAGCAGCCATTGTTCCTTTTCGCCACCGATCATTTCTGCCTGTATGATCGGGGAAGTGGCGTTGGTGGCAGCGATGATCACATCAGCTTCCCTCACGGCTTCAGAAAGTTCGGCGTACGCCCTGGCCTTCATCCCACAACGTCCGGCAAGTTCGATCGCCTTTTGATCGGTGCGATTCATCAAAGTGACGTTCCTGCAACCGAGATGCTCCACCAGGTGCAGGCATGCACTGCGCCCCATCTTGCCAGCACCGATCACCACGATCCTGCGATCCTGGATCGCAGGAACATCCTCCAGATAACGCACCGCAGCGAAGGCAACGGAAACAGTGCCTTTTGTGATGGATGTGCGGTTCTTGATCGATTTTGAAACGCGAAGCGATTCGTTCAGCAAACGCTCCATGAAGGGTCCCGCACCACCACGTTCCTTCGCGAAACGCGCCGCAGCCTTGATCTGTCCAACGATCTCATAATCACCGAGCAATTGCGAATCGATCCCGGCCGTTACCTGGAAGAGATGATCCACCGCTTCACGGCCCTGGCGCACCTCGGCGATCGGTTCCAGCAGGTGCACATCCTGTGCACATTCCGCAGCCATGGCGCGCAGTAGCATCTCGGGCCCATCAGCCAGCGCGTACAATTCGGTGCGGTTGCAGGTGGAAAGCACGAAGATCTCGGCGAGGCCATACCGATCGGCGTTCTCAAGGAGCGAAGCATACCGATCGGGCCCCAGGCTGAAGCTTCCGCGCAGGGCGACATCGGCATTCCGGTAGCTTACGCCCACCATGAAGAAGCGGCCAATGCCGGTGGAAAAAGATTCGGCTACGCGCGTATCCATTTCGGACCGCAAGGTTAGAGCGCAGGTGAAAGTTGGCTGTCATGGAATTGTCCGAACCGGGCAAACCTGACCACGATCAGGAAATTCCGGAGCACGAACGGGCACGCCAGTATCTTTGCCGCTTCGCAAAAAATGAAGCACGGGATCGTTCTGATGAACCTCGGCTCGCCGGAATCCACCGGGGTGGCCGATGTGAGGCGTTACCTGAATGAATTCCTGATGGATGAACGGGTGATCGACATTCCGTATTGGAAGCGAACACTGTTGGTGAAGGGGATCATCACGCCTTTCCGCGCGCCGAAAAGCGCCCATGCGTACAGCCAGATCTGGACGGAGGAAGGTTCACCGTTGATCGTGCATACGAAGAAGTTGCGCGATGCGGTGCAGGAGCTTGTTCCCGATCCGATCGCGATCGCCATGCGCTACGGAAGACCCACGCCGGGCGATGCTTTTCGTGAATTATTACAAAAGCAGCCCGATCTGGAGGAAGTGACCGTTGTGCCGCTCTATCCGCATTTCGCACGGAGCAGTTATGGAACCGCGATGGAACATGCACGGGATCATCACCGCAAGGGGAAATTCCGGTTCAAGCTGCGTTTCGTGGAACCGTTCTATAATGAACCCGGCTACATCTCCGCACTTTCCGATCGGATCAAGCCTTTCCTTTCCGAGGGGAAAAAGCATTTGTTGTTCAGTTATCATGGCGTACCCGAGCGGCATGTGAAAAAGGATGATGTCACGGGATCGCATTGTTTGAATTCGCCGGATTGTTGCAGCAAGCCTTCGCCCGCGCACCAATTCTGTTACCGTCATCACTGTTTCCGCACCACCGCGCTCATTGCGGAGAAATTGCAGTTGCCCAAAGGAAGTTTCAGCGTTTCCTTCCAATCGCGCCTGGGCCGCGATCCGTGGCTGAAACCATTCACCGATCACCGTTTGGCGGAATTGCCGAAGGAAGGCGTGAAGGAACTGTTGATCGTAAGTCCTGCCTTCGTGAGCGATTGCCTTGAAACGCTTGAGGAACTTGGTATGCGTGGCAAGGAGATCTTTCTGGAGAACGGCGGATCGGATTACACGCTGATCCCGTGTTTGAACGAGCAGCCACAATGGGTTGAAGTCCTTGCCGGCTATGTGAAGCAACCGGTTTCCGCCGATCGATAGATGCTCTACCTGAAGGCGCTCCACATCATTTTCGTGGTCACCTGGTTCGCGGGCCTCTTCTACATGCCGCGCTTGATGATCTATTCCACCGAAGCCGCCGATCGGCCGGAAAGTGAACGAGAAGTGCTTCGCGAACAATTTGCGATCATGATGAAGCGGCTATGGTTCGGGATCACATGGCCTTCGGCGATCATTACCTTGGTGTTCGGTCTGGCGCTTCTCTTTCACGGCGGCTGGTACCGCGTTCTTTTCACGGAAGCAGGCACTTGGATCACCATCAAACTTTTCCTCGTGATCGGCCTTTATTGCTATCATTTCTTCCTTCACCGCGTCACGAAAGTGATCCTTCGGAACGAATTCCGGCTGAGTTCCTATTCGCTCCGGGTCTGGAATGAAGTGGCCACCGTTTTCCTTGTTGCGATCGTGATGCTGGCTGTCGTGAGGCAGGCGATCGGCATCGTGTGGGGCTTGGGCGGGCTGCTGGTGTTGATGATCGTACTGATGACCGCCATCGCGATCTACCGGCGCATGCGCCGCAATTAAGCATAGCCAACTTCGTAACTTTGTGAAGATGGAATTCTTCGCGCCGTACATGGATCGGATCACCGAGCTGTGCCGAAAGCACAAGGTGCGATCGCTTTACGCGTTCGGATCAGCAGCGAAAGGCACGATCGGTCCGCAGAGCGATGTGGATCTGGTGGTGGACATTCCGATCGATGATCCGTTGATCTATGGGTCGAATTATTTCGACCTTCTGTTCTCATTGGAAGAATTATTCGGCCGTCCCATAGATCTACTTGAACAACGCTCATTGAGGAATAGATTTCTTGTAAGCGCGATCGAATCGACCAAACGGCATCTTTATGAAGCCTGAGGCTCTTCTTTGGCTTGAATCGATCAGGCAGCGTATATTGGAATTGGAGGAGGATGTGATCGCAGCAGGTCTTGAAAATTTCCAAAGATCTCGGCCGCTTCAGCGATCAGCAGAGAGGAATCTTGCTGGGATCGGCGAATCATTGAATCGAATACTTCGTACGGAAACAAACATCATGATCACGGACGCCAGGCGGATCGTAAGTCTGCGTAACCGGCTCGCCCATGAGTACGATGATGTGAGCCATGATCTGTTATGGTTGATCATTGAAAATGACCTCCCCATCTTGAAGCAGGAAATCGAAGAACTGCTTCGCTTACATGGATAACACGAACAACATATCAGCCGCCACGGCGATCGAACCGATGCGGATCGATCTGGAGGCGGAGCGTGCCGAGATCCTTCGCCGTTACCGCGGACTGCTCCGTGCGATCCGCGGCGATCGTACTGCGGAGGAAAGCCGCATGATCCGTAAGGCGTTCAACATCGCTGTTGAAGCGCACAAGGACCAGCGCCGCAAAACCGGCGAACCATATATCTACCACCCCATCGCTGTTGCGCGGATCTGTGCCGAAGAGATCGGGTTGGGAGCGACAAGTGTGGCAGCGGCACTTCTTCACGATACGGTGGAAGATACCGATCTCACGCTGGATGATGTGCGCGATCTGTTCGGCCCCACGGTGGCCACCATCATCGATGGTCTTACGAAGATCAGTGGCATGCAGATCACCACCGACAGCGTGCAGGCCGAGAATTTCCGCAAGGTGCTGCTCACGCTGGCGCAGGATGTTCGCGTTATCCTCATCAAGCTCGCCGACCGGTTGCACAACATGCGCACGCTGGACAGCATGGCGCGCGAGAAGCAACTGAAGATCGCGAGTGAAACGATGTTCCTTTACGCGCCGCTTGCGCACCGGCTGGGGTTGTATTCCATCAAGAGTGAACTGGAGGATCTTTCCCTCAAATTCAAGGAACCGGCGATCTATGAGGAGATCAGCAGCAAATTGAAGAAAGGCGAAGCGGTAAGAAAAAGGTTCATCAGCCGTTTCGTGGTACCGATCCGGGCATCGTTGGATCGCGAAGGATTCAATTACGAGATAAAAGGCCGGCCGAAAAGCGTGCACAGCATCTACAACAAGATGCAGAAGAAGCACGTCACGTTCGAGGAAGTGTACGATGTTTTCGCCATCCGCATCATCATCGATTCCACGCCCGAACTGGAGAAGGCCGATTGCTGGAAGGTGTATTCGATCGTAACGGATCATTACCAGCCAAGCCCCGATCGGTTGCGCGACTGGATCAGTCTGCCGAAAGCCAACGGTTACGAAAGCCTGCATACCACGGTGATGAGCCCGGGCGGCCGCTGGGTGGAAGTGCAGATCCGCAGCCGCCGCATGGACGAGATCGCAGAAATGGGCCTGGCCGCGCATTACCGTTACAAGGACGAGGACGATCATTCCAGCGCGCTGGACAATTGGCTCAACCGGATCCGTGAAGTGTTGGAGGATCCAAGTACGGACGCACTCGACTTCGTGAACGATTTCAAGCTGAACCTGTTCAGTGATGAGATCGTGGTCTTCACCCCGAAAGGTGAAATGCGGAACCTGCCCTTCGGAAGCACCGCGCTCGATTTCGCCTTCGACATACATACGCACATCGGCAAGCAGTGCATCGGCGCGAAGGTTAACCACAAGCTGGTTCCCCTAAGCCAACCACTACGCAGTGGAGATCAGGTGGAGATCATCACCAGCCGGAAACAACAGCCCAAGGAGGATTGGTTGAATTACGTGGTAACGGCCAAAGCACGTCACCGGATCAAGCAGGCGCTCCGCGATCAAAAACAGAAGCTCGCCGTCGTTGGCCGCGACGCCGTTCAGCGCCAACTACGGAAACTAGGGGCCAAGCCGGATATGGTGAACATCAATCAATTGGTGGAATACTACCGCGCCAATTCGCCCACCGATCTGTTCTACCACGTGGCCCGCGGCCGGCACGACATCGAGAGCCTTTCCTTCACTCCCTCCAAGGATGGAAGGCTCCATATCCCAAAAAAGAAGCCCACGCAGGAGGAACGTTCCCTCGAGGAAGTGGTCGCAGAGATCCGCGGTGACAAGAACACGCCGCTGCTGATCGGAGATGATCTCCATAAAGGCGGCTATAAACTTTCCTCGTGTTGCAATCCGATCGCGGGTGACGATGTGTTCGGCTTCATCACGATGGACGAAGGGATCAAGATCCATCGCGTGAATTGCAGCAATGCGGTGCAGTTGATGAGCAATTTCGCCTACCGGATCGTGAAGGCGCGCTGGAAGGGAAAGGACACGCTCGAATTTCTCGCCGGCATCAAGTTCAACGGGATCGATGATGTGGGCCTGGTGAACAAGATCACAACCATCATCAGCCACGAACACAACGTGAACATGCGATCCATCAGCTTCGAGAGCAACGATGGCATCTTCGAAGGAAAGGTGATGGCCTACGTGCACGATACCGATCACCTCAACGCCTTGATGGAGAAATTGAAACGGGTGCGCGGAGTAAGGAGTGTTGAACGGGTGGATCGATGATCCGATCGCGTTCGAACTTCAACCTTCACAACCCCTTCGACCATACAACTCGCAACCGTATTTCAAATACCTTTGCCCGTATGTCCATGGTGGACCAGCACGAGAGCGTTCAGCAGATCTTCAAGGAGTATCTGGAGAAGAAAGGGCACCGCAAAACACCGGAGCGTTTCGCGATCCTCAACGAGATCTATGCGCACGACGGTCACTTCGATATCGAGCGGCTGTATGGCCGCATGAAGTTGAAGAAATACCGCGTGAGCCGTGCGACCCTCTACAATACCATGGAACTTCTGCTGGACTGTGAGCTGGTGCGCAAGCATCGTTTCGCCGGCAGCCAGTCACAATTCGAGAAAGCGCACGCCTACCGGCAGCATGATCATGTGATCTGCGACCGGTGCGGAAAAGTGCAGGAATTCTGCGACCCGAGGATCCAACAGATCCGCCGCACCGTTGGCGAAGTGATGGGTTTCAAGGTACATTTCCACGCACTGCACATCCACGGCATCTGCTCAACCTGCCAAGAACCAAGCATTCCATCATGACCGTTACCGATCGTCCAACGTTCGATATGTCCATCTCGGAGGAGAAGGGCTGCAAAGTTTTCCACCTCAAAGGCCGGTTGATGGATCAGCAGCAGGCCGATCGGCTCATGAAAGCGCTCGATGATGAACTGGGCTCGGAACATAAGTCCGTGATCCTCGATCTGAGCGAACTGCAATACATGAACAGCACCGGGCTCAACATCCTGATCAATGTGCTCACGCGCACGCGGAATGCCGGTGGCGATACGTTGATCGCAGGTGTTTCGAACAGCGTTCGCCAGTTGTTCGTCGTTACAAAGCTCGATACGGTATTCATCATTACACCCACGATCGGTGAAGCGGTGGAGAAACTGAACGCCTGAAGGAAATGATGGCCACGATGGATGTGCTGCTCGGCGCACAATGGGGCGACGAGGGCAAAGGCAAGGTCGTTGATGTGATCGCGCCGCGGTACGATGTGATCGCGCGTTTCCAGGGCGGTCCCAACGCAGGCCATACGCTCATCTTCGAGGGAAAGAAGCATGTGCTCCACACCATTCCAAGCGGTGTCTTCCGGGAAGGGACGACCAATCTTGTAGGCAATGGCGTGGTCATCGATCCGATCATCTTTTTGAAGGAGATCAGGCAATTGAAGGAGGCGGGGATCGATGTAACGAAAGATCTTCTGATCTCGCGCCGCGCCCATCTCATTCTGCCCACGCACCGTGCTCTTGATGCCGCGAGTGAAGCGGAGAAAGGCCGATCGAAGATCGGGAGCACGCTGAAGGGCATCGGCCCCACTTATATGGACAAGACAGGCCGCAACGGCCTGCGCGTGGGCGATCTGCAGCAAACTGACATGATGGATCGATATGAAGCCTTGGTGCGCAAGCATCATCGTCTACTCGGTCTTTACGATCACGAGCATCCATCGCAAGAGGTGGAAAAGGAATGGCTTGATGCGGTGCGTCAACTCGCACAGATGAACCTCGTGGACTGCGAACATTACCTTGACGAGGCGATGCGCAAAGGCCGCCGTGTTCTTGCCGAAGGTGCGCAGGGAACGATGCTCGACATCGATTTCGGGACATATCCCTTCGTTACAAGCAGCAATACGATCTGCGCCGGCGCCTGCACGGGACTTGGCGTTGCCCCGAACCGGATCGAAAAGATCGTGGGCATATTCAAGGCTTATTGCACACGCGTGGGCAGCGGCCCCTTCCCCA
>JAEYYE010000395.1 GCA_023430945.1 Bacteroidota bacterium | reverse complement strand
GGTACCCATAATCCCTATAGGCCTCAAAGCCTCGGGAGCGGCTTGGTTCACCTACGATCCCGCTCAGTTCCTTCAAGGAAAAGTTAGTTCAGGATAGACTCCTTCGCTGAGGCAGCAAGTCTAGAGTAGGAGCGGAAAACACGCAAGCGAGCCTCACCCCCGGCCCCTCTCCAAAAGAGAGGGGAGCGAAGCTGTAATAGGATCTCTTACGAGTGCGGCTTTGCAGCTAGCTCCCCGCAGTACTGCGGGGAGCCCGGTGCTGGTTGCACTTAAACCAGTATGCGCCCAACTTCAGGCCTGCCTTCCACTTCCACCACCGGCAACTTCTCAAATCTTGCCTGAAAGAACCGCAGGTACTTCGGCTCGTACACCATCTGCAGCCCGGTGATCTGGTGACGCCGCTCGTAAACGCGTTCCACGCTCTCGGCCACCACATCCATGTGCGCCTGCGTGTACACGCGACGTGGGATCGTCAGCCGCACCAGCTCCAGCTCCGGCATGCAATGTTCGCCGGTGTTCTTGTCGCGGCCAGCGCTCACGATGCCGCGTTCCATGGCGCGCACACCGCTGTCGATGTAAAGTTCCGCGGCCAGCGCCTGCGCCGGGAAGGCCGTCTGCGGCAGGTGCGGGAGGAAGGCCTTCGCATCCAAGAACACCCCATGCGTACCGATCGGTTTCACGATCGGGATCCCTGCTTGCAGCAACTTCTCACCGAGGTAGAACACCTGCCCGACCCGCGCGCGGATGTGATCATCCTGCACGCTCTCCTCGATGCCGATCGCCATCGCCTCCATGTCGCGCCCCGCAAGGCCGCCGTACGTGTGCAGCCCTTCGTAGATCACCACCATGTTGCGCGCCTCCTCGAACACATCCCACTCGTTGGTCGCCATGAAACCGCCGATGTTCACCAGCGCATCCTTCTTCGCGCTCATGGTAGCGCCATCGGTAAGGCTGCAGATCTCCAGCACGATGTCAGCCACCGTGCGATCGCCCTGCCCCTCCTCCAGCAATTTGATCATGTACGCGTTCTCCGCCACGCGCGTCATGTCGTGTATGATGCGTATGCCATGCTTCTTCGTCAGCGCGCGCAGCGCCTTCAGGTTCGCCAGCGAGATCGGCTGCCCGCCCGCCATGTTCACCGTGGTCGCGATCGATACATACGGGATCCGCTCCGCGCCATGCTCATCGATCACCGCCTGAAGCTTCCCCAGATCCACATTCCCCTTGAACGGAAAGGTGCTCTGCGGGTCATGCGCCTCATCAACGATGATGTCCACGAACGTGCCACCCGCCAGCTCCTGATGCAGCTTCGTGGTGGTGAAGTACATGTTGCCGGGCACGATGTCCCCGGGCTTGATCAGGATCTTCGACAGGATGTTCTCCGCGCCGCGCCCCTGATGCGTGGGCACGATGTACTTGTACCCGTAGTACTTCTGGATCGCCGCTTCCAGCCGGTAATAATTGCGGCTGCCCGCATACGCCTCATCGCCCAGCATCATGCCGGCCCACTGCCGGTCGCTCATCGCACTGGTGCCGCTGTCGGTCAACAGATCGATGTACACCATCTCGCTCGGCAACAGGAACGTATTGTACCCCGCCTCATCCAGCGCCTTCTCGCGTTGTTCGCGCGTGCTCATGAAGAGCGGTTCCACCATCTTGATCTTGAAAGGCTCGGCCCAGGATCTTCTCTTTTCGCTCATAGCTGCGGTAGTTGCGGCAAAGGTTGGGAAGTAGGTGTGCGTGGAATATGATGAAGGTCATACAAGTAGAGAACCTTGTAACTCCGAGCGTAGCCGAGGAGTGGGCGTGCCCCCGCTTCAAAAGCAAGCGGGGTCGCGCTCTTCGCTATAGCTGCCTTGTCTCAGCGGGTGCTGTTGCCGCTGCGGTGGCTTCCTGCGGTCGCCTCCTCGCTGGCACAGTAGCAGCGCTTCGCCTGCGGCAGGCTGCCGCTACGATCGCTCACGCAAAATGCGCGAAACCAGATGTCCTGTCGATCTGAAAATGATCTTATTCACACCTCAAGCCACTCCCGAAGCTGCCGTCTTACACGGACCAAGGTTCCATGGCTGACGGAACCAACCACACCTTGTATCGATCTTTCCGGAAGAGTGGCAAGCTGTCCTACGCGAATAAGGCTGGTAAACCGCAATCCCATGCCAGTGTGATCCGGATGATTTTGATCGATCACAAGATCCAGCCCTTTCACTTCACGTTTCACTTGTGAACTGACCGCGCAGACCAAAAGATCATCAAAGGGCGGTACACGCGCGATCACCAATGCAGGCCGAAGCTTTCGTTCACCATCACCCTGGATAAAAGCCCATCGCACCAGATCACCTGATCTCATCCACCATATTTTGGATTCGGCTCCTTCAGTTCCAGATGGCTGATATCGGGTTCGTCGTCGCCGTAAGCATTCTGCCCAAAAAGCTGCGCAGCGGCCAACAATGCCTTCTCGCGATCATCCTCCATCCCAGACGATCTGGACATGAGCGTATCCAGATACTTCTTGGTGCTTGTCAAAATACGCTCATCATTGAGCATCATGAGCTTTTGCATCAATTCAAGCTTCAATGATCGGATGTCCATGGCCTGTTTCTCCTACTAAGATAGATCGAACGGATATACTTTGGCCATCCTGGCAATACGCGCTGTGCTAGCGAATTTGAATCAAAGAGCGCCCATGTATCACCAGCTTACCCTCCCACAACCTCCCCACTCATCACCACTTCCAACTCCTCCTTATACCCACGCAAAGCCTCAGAAAAACGCCCTGCTTCTTCGCCGCTCAACGGAAGTGCATGCAAAAAACCCTCGTAGTACCCAATGCCGTTGAGCAAGTTTCCCCGGAACGTCTCCAGATAACGCCGCCGTTTGGGTGTAAATTCCTCCGTTAACCCGATCTCGCGCTTCAGGTAGTCCACGTAGAGCGATAGCTCTTTCATGAACATGTGCGGACGCTCCACCGGATTCAGTAAGTTAATGCGGCCGTAGATATGATCCACCATCATGCGCAACGTGGCGATGCTTGAGAAGTACGCAGTGTTCGGTCCCGGACAGATCGCCACGGCCCGCAACTTATGCGCGGGGTCCATGCCTTCCTTTAGCAACGCCGATGCACCGAGACCTTCGCAGAGACAGTCCTTTGCCGTGATCGCGTCCACCGCCTTTCGCAAGGCTTCACCGGTGATCCCGCTGGCGTTGATCTGTTCGATCTTCAACTTCTGGTACTGCCGCGATGCCGTGCAGATCGGTGTTTCGGTGAACTCGGTGTTGGTGGAAAGGAATTTCTTGTAGCACGGACTGCCCGGCCTGTCCTTCGCGATGCGCGCCTGCCGTTGTTGCTCCGAAGTGCTGGGCCTGAAGTTGTGGAATGGGATCCCGAGCGGCGATGCCCAGCTCATGTAATAGTCGTCCGGCTTCGCGTGGGTCAGTTGCTCCAAGGTCTTCGCATCCACGTTGGTGGCCTCCGGCACGAAGAGGAAGGGACTGCCCCAGCCGGTGCCATCGATCCCGTAATGCTCGCGCAGGAAACGATCCTCGGCAGCTGTGCCGATGCCACCTTGCGCAGTAATGCGGAAACGTGAGCTGTGTTCAAAAGGGCGGATCCCTTTTGCGATCAACGCTTCGTTGCAGATGCCGATCAGTTCCTGCGTGATCGCCTCACGCGAGGTGCGGAACTCCTCGAGGATCGGGCCCATGAGCATGCCATCTGTGGCGAACGCATGACCCCCGCAATTTAGCCCGCTTTCGATCCGGAACTCCGAGACAAGCAAGCCTTTCTTCGCGAGCAATTTGCCCTGGATGGTCGCCGATCGCGCATCGCTCACCTTCAAGATGATCCGCTTCTTCGGTGCCGCTCCATCGATCGGAAAAAAGTCCGGGAACTGTTCCAGATAGGCGTAGATCCGCGGATTGTATCCGGCCGAAAGCACGATCGAGGACCGCAGTGAACTCTTCGCGAAACCGCGAAGCGCCGACATCCCTTCAGCGAACTCGGCAGGCAACGGATCACCATTCTTGTCATAGGTCGTGCGATCGATCTTCGCCATGATGTTCACGTCGATCGAGCCGGGTACCATCGCTTCGCGCAGATCGATCTCGGCCCGATCACGCGTAACTCCCGGTGGGATCGCCAACAGCTCAAGAAAACGCTCCTTCAATTGAGAATCATCCGGCAGCATCTCGAAATATTTCCGGCTGTCACTGCCAGCATCGAAAGGCTGTTCTCGTAGCGCAGCAAAATTCCGATCCACTAGCCGCTGCACCAGATCCAGATAGGCCGTGATG
>JAEYYE010000378.1 GCA_023430945.1 Bacteroidota bacterium | reverse complement strand
CCGCCGTGGTTCTTGTCCAGGTATTCGGTGTTGCAGCTGTGGTGTACCACGTGCACGTGCGATGAGTTGAAGATGTTCTCCCACCACCCGTAGGAAGGCACCAGTTGTGAGTGCAGGGTGAACTGGTAGAAGGCATTGATGATCAAACACGTCGCGATCATGATCGGTTCGAAGCCCAAGAGCGGCATCCACAACCAGTAGATGGGTTTCACCAGGGTGATGAACCAGCCGTTGCGGATGCTGATGGTGAGGTTGTACATCTTACCACTGTGGTGCGGCAGGTGCGCAGCCCAGAGCACGCGCACGTTGTGCGCAAGGCGATGATGCCAGTAGAAATTATGATCGTCCGCGATGGCGCAGATGATCCAGATGTACCATGCGAAACCCAGTGTGGAATAGCCCAGGAACTGCTCGCGGAAAGGTTCGGCCCAGGCGAAGAGGAACATGTAGAGCGAGATCTCGAACACGTTGGTGACCACGCGGATCACCGTGGCACCCACACCGATGATGAAGCCGGAAAGGCTCTCCTTGAGATCGAAGAGGTGCCTGGCATTGATGTACTCCATGATGATGAGCACCAGGAAGATCGGGTAGATGTACTTGATACCGATCCCTTCGATCGCCAGTTCCGGCAACTGCGCCTTCAGGTCCAGCCACGCCTGGATCAAATTGAACTCCATCTGCTTCTCTTGATCTTATTGAACACGAACGGCCGCGAACGGCCAATGCAAAGCTAGTTGTACAAAGCGAGCATCCTATGCGTTGGTCACTTGTTATTGTGCGCTTTTCTGCTTAAGGTGGTGGAAGCGGCCGTAATGCACCATTTCATCGAGCGGCCTGCGTACCGAGCGGCGCAGCTCGCGCTCGCGCAATTTCTCCTGCAGCTGCTCGGGATCGCCGGGGAAGCCGAGCACCAGCATGGTCACCAGATCGAACTCGGGCGGTATGTTGAAAAGTTCACGCGCCTTCTGCGGATCGAACCCACCAAGCTGGTGCACCCCGATACCGATCGCGGTGGCCTGTAGTGTGAGCTGCATGACTGCGAGTCCCAGATCATGCCAGGCGTGCGGATTTTCGATCTCGTTCCGGACCAGTTTCGGGCGGGTGAGCGTAAGCATCAACACGGGCGCTTTGTCCGCCCAGATACGGTTGCTGGCATTCATCGCGGCAAGCATTTCGGCATGGCCTTCCCTCCCTTTGCGCACCACCAGAAAACGCCAGGGCTGCTCGTTCAAGCTGCTCGGCGCAAGACGCGCCGCTTCCAACATCAACTCCAGTTCTTCCCCGGAAATATCGCGATCCGTAAATGCCCGCGGACTGTAACGTTCGCCGATCAGCGGATGCACCGGAAGTTCGCTCCGCCCCATCTGCGATCAGCGTGTGCGGATGTCCAGATCGAGCGATACTTCGTCGTAGATCACCTTGTCGCCCAGATCGGGAAAGATCGAACCCGATCGGTAGTGGATGTCGTACTTGGTGCGATCGAAGATCAGTTTACCGGTCGCATGAAAACCATTGTCGATCGGCTTGAATTCGCACTCGAAGGTGTTGGGATGCGTCTTCCCCTTGATGGTGAGATCACCGGTGATCCGGTAATTCCGATCGGTGCTTTCCGACCCCGCGATCTTTTCGATCGAAGTGGTCTTGAAACTTGCTTCCGGGAATTCCGCCGTGTTGAAGAAATCGGTGGAATGAAGATGATCCACCAGGCGCTTGTTGGATTCCGGTTTGGTGATGTCCGTGCAGGTGATCGAGGTCATGTCCATGGTGACATGGGCCGCTTTCAGCCGGCCGTTCTCCACGGCGATCGAGCCGCGCTTCAGCTTCACTCCGCCGGTGTGCGATCCGGTCACTTTCTCGGCATGCCATGTAACGGTGCTTTCCGCAGTATCGATCGGGATCTCCTTCTGGGCAAGACCGGTGAGTGAAGCAGCGATCGCCGCGATCGCGAGCAGTGAACGAAAGTGGGTCATGAGGATCTTCAACGGTCCGTTGTTGATGCGGAATCCTGTTCGGCCTGCTGTTTCCAGCGTGCGATCAGTTCCTCATCGGTGTATTCCAGGTTGGCGATCATCGCCTTCGCATCGGCGGCGAACTTGTGATCGGGGAACAGGTAGATCACCTGCTGGTAGGCTTCCTTCGCGTTGCCCTTGTGCTTCGTTCCGGTATCGATCGTGAACGCTTTCAGGAAATACGTTTCCGGAAGCCGCTCCCAGCTTGGATAATCGCGGATCACACGATCGTACAGATCGATGCTTTGCTGCGTATCCTTCATGGATCGGGCCACGCCAGCGGCGCGGAAAAGATATTCCGGTGTGCGCAGATCGAGCGGATAGGCTGCCGCATAAGCCTTGTAGACATCAAGCAGCATTTGCGCATTTCGCTGATCGAAGGCCATGTTCTCGAAAAGGCTATCCTCCATGGCGCGGATCTTCACGGCCATTTCATCGGCACCCTTGTCCTTCGCGCCATCGGCCTGCTTTTCCTTCTCTCCCGAGCAGGCTACGAGCAGCAGGAGAGCGACCGGCATTGCGAACCTCGCGATCGGCATATTCATTTTACAGCGGGGAATCTCATTTTGTACTTCGCCTCGGTGCGTCCGGCGGAAATATCCTTCAACTTACCTTGCAGCAGCCGGCGGCGCAGGGCCGAAAGCCGATCGGTGAAGAGGATGCCATCCAAATGGTCGTGTTCGTGCTGGATCACGCGCGCCGCGAACCCTTCGAATTCCTCTTCGTGATCCTTGAAATCCTCATCCTGATACTGCAGCACGATCTTGGGCTGCCGCTTCACTTCCTCACGGATGTTTGGAATGCTGAGGCAGCCTTCCTCAAAAGGCCACGGCTCGCCTTCCTCCTCCACGATGTATGGGTTTATGAATACACGCTTGAAATCCTTCAGATGCGCGTCTTCCGTGGGGTTGCCATCCTCATCTTCCGCAAAAGGGGAAGCATCAACGATGAAGAGGCGGATGCTGTGCCCGATCTGCGGAGCGGCGAGGCCCACGCCGCTGGCCGCGTACATGGTCTCGAACATATCGGCGATCAGCTGCTCCAGGCCGGGATGGGCGGGCTCGATCTCCTTGGCTTCTTTCTTCAGGACCGGATCGCCATAGGCGCGAATGGGTAGGATCATGCGTGTTTCCGCGGAAGCAGGGCTTTTTCCCGAACGGCAAAGGTACGCCGGATCTGCGTTAAGGACATACGCGGAAAGCCCGGAGCCTCACTCCGCGCCGTCGCCCCCACTCATCTTGATTCTTTATCCTCATTCGGATCGCGATCGATGCACGGCGATGTCCCGCCTGGCGAACCGATCGTTCATCACCGATCCGAACCGTTCGTGGATCGCCTTAGGTAATTACCCGCGGAAAAGCCACATTTGTGCTACCATTTCCAGAAACCAGAATGAAACCCATCTACAGGTCCCTGCCCCTGGTGGCAGCGATCGCACTTCTCGGCTCCTGCAGCCAGAATGTTGAACAAGCTGCCGTGGCGCCACCGGCAGAAGCTCCCCCGCCCACCATTCCCGTGGAGGACTTCTTCCGCAACCCCGAAAAGGCCAGTTTCCGCATTAGCCCCGATGGCCAGTACTTCAGCTTCCGCGCACCGTGGAAGAATCGCATGAACCTTTTTGTGCAGAAGATCGGCGAGAAGGAAGCGATGCAAGTGACGCAGGATACCGTACGCGACATCGGCATGCATTTCTGGAAAGGCGATCGCCTGATCTACAGC
>JAEYYE010000266.1 GCA_023430945.1 Bacteroidota bacterium | reverse complement strand
CTGATGCTCCGGGCCCGTTTGCTGAAAGTGAAATTCATCGCGGCTTCGCGTTATCTTCTTTGATCACATTGTGCCCTGCTGGGAATTCCCTGCTGCGGTGGTATCCGCCCCAGCAGCGGTTCCCCCTGTTGCTGCACCTGCCTGCGTGGTATCCGCAGGTGCTGCAGTGCCACCTCCCAGTTTCGCTCCGTTGGGCAGCTTTTGATCGGCCTGCAGATACTTCACGTACTGCACCACCAGCCAGCGCTCTTCCTTGTTCAACAGTGGAGCATGCGGCCCCATCATCCCCTTGCCGTAGGTGATGGTATGGAACATCTTTCCCTCGGGAAGTTCCTTCAATGCACCGTTGTAAGGTAGCGGCGGTGGATGACCGCCCTTGGCTACCACTGCACCATCGCCCTGTCCGGTGGCCCCGTGGCACTGCTGGCAGAATTTGTCATAGATCACCTTCCCTTGCGAGACCGTGGCCTCCGTCATTGGCATCGGGCTGCGTAACCCGGCTCCAGCAGCTTCATATCCCTCGTTCGAATTGGGATAAGCGTAAGGCATGTTGAAACGGGCCTTCGATGTATCCAGCGAGAACGGGATCGTGCCTTCGGCCGGTACACGCGCGCTCGGCCGCATGCGCTGCTCAAAAGCGACCTCTTCGGTGTAATGGTACGGATCCTGTCCGTAATCCACATAGGCTTCGATCGCCGGGCTGCGGTACATGTCCGGCATGTATTCCAGCCCCGGCGAATCCTTGTCGCCTGCGCAACCGGCCAGCAGCAGCACCAGAAGAACTGAACCTGCCTGGATCGGAAATAAGCCTGGGTCCTTCATGATCGCTCTCAATACTGCCGCTCGTTTATTTCGAACACGCTCGTACCGCGAAGCATCTCGGTGATCTGCTCCGTGGTATGGCCGTGGTTCTCGTTGGTACGCACTTCAATGATGAACTTGTCATCGGTGCTGCGCGGATCGGGATTGCGTGCCGGCATGCCGGGCAGTGTCTTGTTGCGGATCAGGTAGGTGATCGCCATGCCGTGCGCAGCGCAGAGCACCGTGAATTCGAACATCACTGGAATGAAGGCCGGAACGTTCTGGTAGAAGCTGAAGCTTGGCTTGCCACCGATGTTCATCGGCCAGTCATAGATCATGAAATAATAGATGCCCACGGCTGCCAGGCTGAGCCCGAAAAGCCCGAACATGAACGCCACGATCCCCAGCCTTGTCCGCTTCACCCCGATGATCGGATCGATGCCGTGCACCGGGAAGGGCGAGAACACGTCCTTCACCCTTACACCATTGGAGATGAGCTTGCGCGCACCGTCCTTCAACAGTTCTGGATCCTCGTATACCGCGTAGATGACCTTGTTATGCATGTTCAGGTCAGTGGTGATGATGTTGTGCAGCTTCGCGCTTGTAGCTCTCCCCGCTGATCTTCAGGATCGATTTCACCTCGTTGAGCGCCAGTACCGGGAAGAATCGTGCGAACAACAGGTAAAGGGTGAAGAAGATCCCGATCGTGCCGAGGAATACGCCAACGTCCATCCAGGTGGGGTGGAACATCGTCCAGCTGCTGGGCAGGTAATCGCGATGCAAGGAAGTAACAATGATCACGAAACGTTCGAACCACATCCCGATGTTCACCACGATGCTCATGATGAAGGTGAACAGGAGATTGCGGCGCAACTTGCGGAACCAGAACACCTGGGGGCTGATCACATTGCAGGTCATCATGGCCCAGTATGCCCACCAGTATGGTCCCGTGGCGCGATTGATGAACGCGTAGCTTTCATACTCCACACCGCTGTACCAGCTGATGAAAAGCTCGGTGATGTAGGCCACACCCACGATCGAACCGGTCACGATGATAACGATGTTCATATACTCCACATGCTTCACGGTGATGTAGTTCTCCAACCGCATCACCTTGCGCATAACCAGCAACAGTGTTTGCACCATTGCGAAACCGCTGAACACCGCACCGCTCACGAAATAGGGCGGGAAGATCGTGGTATGCCAGCCGGGTATCACCGAAGTCGCGAAGTCGAAGCTTACGACCGAGTGAACGGAGAACACCAGTGGTGTCGCGATCCCCGCAAGCACAAGGCTTACTTCCTCGAAACGCGTCCAGGCCTTCGCATTACCGGTCCAGCCGAAACTGAGAACACTGTACACCTTCTTCATGGCCGGGCGGGTCACCTTATCGCGGATCGTGGCGAAATCTGGGATCAATCCGATGTACCAGAAAACGAGCGATACGCTGAAGTAGGTGCTGATCGCGAATACGTCCCAAAGCAGCGGGCTGTTGAAGTTCACCCAGAGGCTTCCGAATTGGTTCGGCAGCGGGAGTACCCAGTAGCTCACCCAGATGCGGCCCATGTGGATGCCAGGGAACGTTGCCGCCATGATAACGGCGAAGATGGTCATCGCTTCGGCCGATCGGTTGATCGCCATGCGCCATTTCTGGCGGAAAAGAAGAAGCACCGCACTGATCAGCGTTCCGGCGTGGCCGATCCCCACCCACCATACGAAGTTGGTGATGTCCCAGGCCCAATCAACGGTCTTGTTCAATCCCCAGGTGCCTATCCCCTTGCTGATGAGGTACAGGATGCAACCGGTGCCATAGACCGCGATCAGTGCTGCGATCGAGATCAGGATGTACCAGCCCCTGGGCGCCTTGTTCTCGATCGGAGAAACAATGTCGCGCGTAATGTCGCCGTAGGTCTTGTGACCTAGGATCAGTGGTTCGCGTAGCGCTGACTCTGCGTGCATGTGCTCAGGAACTGTGAACTTGATCTTGGACCTGCGTGAGATCCGTGTCTTCGATATTGCGCACCTTCACCTTGTAGTTGATGTTCGGCTTCACGCCGATCTCTTCCAGGGCGTAGTAACTGCGATCGGTGTTGGCGTGGCGGTGCACCATGCTTCCCTTGTCGTTGAGGTCGCCGAATATGATCGCGCCCGATCCGCAAGCGGCGGAACAAGCCGTTTCGATCGAGCCGTCCATCACCGGCGTACCGGCCTTCTTCGCCTCCAGCTTGCCGGCCTGGATCCGCTGAACGCAGAAGGTGCACTTCTCGATCACACCGCGGGCGCGTACGGTTACATCGGGGTTCAGCACCATGCGGCCCAGATCATCCCACGCAGGATTCACCTCGGCGAACTTATCCGAAACGTAGTTGAACCAGTTGAAGCGGCGCACCTTGTATGGGCAGTTGTTCGCGCAGTAGCGTGTGCCGATGCAACGGTTATAGGCCATCTGGTTGAGGCCCTCATTGCTGTGCGTGGTGGCGGCCACCGGACAGACCGTTTCGCAGGGTGCGTGGTTGCAGTGCTGGCAAAGCATCGGCTGGAACACCACACGGGGATTCTCGCTCGGCTTCTCCATCTCCAGGTACCGCTCGATCTTTCCCTTCCCTTCGGCGCGCCCTTTCTCATGGGTCATGTCCGAACTGAAGTAGCGATCGATGCGCAACCAGTGCATCTCTCGGCTGCGGCGCACCTCATCCTTTCCTACCACCGGTATGTTATTCTCGCTGTGGCAGGCCGTTACGCAGGCGCCGCAACCGGTGCACGCGTTCAGGTCTATGCTCATGCCCCAGCGATGGCCAACGTTCTCCACCGCATGGTTCTCCCACAGATCGAACTCATGCACCGTCTTCCGATCGTGCGAATCGCGCTCGCCATCGTTGTTCACATCCTCGTGCACCGCGAGCGTGTTCGGTCGGTTGTAGACCTCCGGTTCGCTATTGAGGAAGATCGGCAGCGAGGTCTCCTTCACCACGCTCTGGCGATCCATGTGGGTGAACTGAGTCTGCGTGCGCGCGATCGGCCAGGTTCCGCCGGTCTTTTCCAGCGAAACGTTCAGCACTTCGTAGCTGATCGTACCGTTCACCAGGCTGGTGTATCCGTAAGCGTTCTTTCCTACGGAAGCGATCTCGCCATCGTCATTGGTGATCGCAGCTGCGCGGCCAACGCGTTCGCCATTCTCGCCACGGCCATAACCGAGCGCGATCGCGAGCGTGCCGGCCTTCTGCCCAGGAGATGCCACTGCCGGCAGCGTGATGGACCGCTCACCGATGGTGACCGTTACAAGATGTGCCGGTGATTGTTCGCCGAGGTAGATGTTCACACCAAGTTCTTCCGCATCCGCCGGGTTCATCATCACGTAGTTGTCCCACGTGATCTTGGTGATCGGATCGGGCAGTTCCTGCAGCCAGGGGTTGTTGGCGTGCTGGCCATTGCCGATCGATTCCTTGGTATAGAATTGAAGCTCAAACCCACCTTCGCCTTTGGGGGCGCGGCGGATCGCACCGGCGGCACCGGCCACATTGCCAGCGAACGTGGCACCTGCCCCGATCGCGACCGGGGCACCTTCGAAGACACCGTTATGCACGGCGGTGTTCCAGGAATCCTCGAACAGGCCCGCTTGTGCAGCTATCGTAGCCTGCCAGTTCGATCGGATAAGATCGTAATAGCTGTCCTGCACTCCACCCCACCGGAGGATGTTCTCCTGCCAGGGACGTGTATCGAACAGCGGTCTTATCGCGGGTTGGGCGATAGCGTAGCTACCCGGTTTTGGTTGATAGTCGTTCCAACTTTCCAGGTAATGGCTGGAAGGGCAGATGATGTTGCACAGGCTCGCAGTCTCATCCTCCAGCCCACTGAAGCTCACGGACATCGCGACCTTCGATAGCGCTTCGCGGAATTCAGCAGCGTTGGGAAGGCTGTACGCAGGATTGACATCAGCGATCAGCAGGGCCGACACATTTCCTGCGGACATGTCACGGACCAATTGCGCCACGGCCGCATCATCTCCCTGGAAGAAGAAGGTGTGCCGGTCGAGGTCTATCGTATTCCCGTAGTTGCCCAGCATCGAATTGATGCTGTTCACGATCGTCTGGATCCCTTCATCGTTGCTTCCGCACAGCACCACGCTTTTGCCACGTGCAGCGAGCAGGGCCTGCGCAGCCGCATGCGTCGCACCGTCGATCTCCGTGCCTGCACCACCGATCGGCGTGCCCGATGCGCGCTTCGCGATATGATCGTGCAGGCTGATCACCACCTGGGGAAGATCGCTAACCAGCACAGGAACCCGAACATCGGCGTTCGCACCGGTCATGCTCATGCGCGCCTCGAACTGGAAGTGCTTGCTCATACCAGTACCGGGCTCGCGGCGCACCGCATATTGCCATGCGTTCTCGTTGCTACTTCCCCAACCGCTCAGGAAATCCGCATCGATGCTCACGATCACATCGGCCTTCGTGAGATCGTAGGAGGGGAACACACGCTTGCCGAAGCTTGCCTGGTTCGCACGCGTGATGCCGTTGTAGCTGATCGTATCGTACTGGATGTGTTCGATCCGCGGGAAACGCTCCTTCAATTTTCCGATCGCAGCGAGCGTGCTTGGGCTGATCACCGTAGAAGTGAGAAGCACCGATCGGCCTGTGGCACTGTTCAAGGCCGGGATCACCGCAGTATCCACATCCAGCCAGCTGAGTGAAGCGAAGCCTTCCTCGGTCCGCTTCACCGGCCCGCGCAAACGCGCTCCATCATAAAGTTCCAGCACCGAGCTGTTCACCCGTGCATTGATCGATCCGCGCTTCGCGATCGGGTTGCGGTTGATCCCGAAATGTGGATTCCCGGTGATGTGGATCGGCCGGCCTTCCCGGGTCTTCACCATGATACTGGCGAAGCTTTCCCCATCATAGAACGTGCTGGCGTACCAGTTGGCGACACCCGGGGTCACATCCTCCGGCTTGTTCACGTAGGGGATCGACTTGATCACCGGTGCCTCGCACGCAGCAAGGCTCGCCGCACCGATCGAGAACCCAAGGAACTTCAGGAAATCCCGGCGGCCGGTATTGGCGCCCTGGAAACTCTTATCAGCAAGCACCTGATCGATGGCGAGTTCCTGCGGGAACTCATGCTGACCGCCATCGATCTGCCCGGAAGCATCGTTCAGCTCCCGCAGATCGTTCCAATATCGCTTCGTGCTCGACATGCGTGCCCGTTGTTCTCTTAGTAGTGGCACTTGGCGCATTCCCAGCCGCCAAGCTCCTTTACGGTGATCCTATCGTCCTCCAAATACGCCTTCAGTTCGCGATGGCCCAGATCGGTCTCCTCCAGGCGGGCCATCACTTCATCGTAATAGCCATTGCCATCCATCTTCGGCTCGCGATCGTTGTGGCATTGAATGCACCAGCCCATGGTGAGCGGCGCCCACTGCTCGGCAACGGTCATTTCGGTATCGATCGGTCCGTGGCAATCCTGGCATTCGATCTTACCCACCGCCACGTGTTGCGCATGGCTGAAATAGGCATGATCGGGCAGGTTGTGAACCTTCACCCAGCGGATCGGTTCCACCTTGCCGGTGTACACCTGGCCTTCCGGATCCCAACCCACAGCCTTGTATATCTTGGCGATCTCGGTAGTGCCTGTGGTGGTTCCGGTGGAAACGGCCTTATGGCAATTCATGCAAACGTTCGCACTGGGAATGCCGGCATGCTTGCTCTTCTCTGCGCTGCTGTGGCAATACTGGCAATTGATCGCAAGGTTTTCCTGCCCGGCATGCAACGTATGGTTGAAGGCGATCGGCTGCTCCGGCCTGTAGTTCTCCACGCTCTCACCACCATATACACCGATGTTGAAGGCGAAATTCCAGAGCTGGATGATCACGTACGTAAGAATGAAGAGCACGATCACCGTGGCGAAGATCTTGTTGTTCCAGGCCCAAAGCTTGATGCTCTGCCACGTGGTGATCTCCGGTGCCGGCGCGCGGCCTTCCGATTCCCGCACAGCATTGTCCAGCGTCTTTCTTACCCCACCGAGGCTCAAAGCGATGATGATGAACAGCAACGCGAGCACGACCAGCCATGGCCAGGATCTTGAAGTTTCCTCCGGTGCAGCAGTGGTCGTTGTAGTTGTGGTCTGATCGGTCTTCGCGGCCGGAGGTGCGAAATTGTCAGCGTAGTACAACACCGCATCGATCTCCTCGTTGCTGAGACCGTTGGGCGTCATGATGCTCTTGTTCCATTTCTCGAACAGCTCAACGGCGTATGCGTTGCCGCTCTTGATCACCGCCTGGCTGTTCTTCACCCACGCGTAGATGTCACCTTTTCCTTCCCAACGCGCTTTCGCCCCAGCAATGGCCGGACCCACCATATCCTTATCCGGCTTGTGGCAGCTGGCACAATTCCCCTTGAAGATCTTTTCGCCCGATGCGTACAGCGCAGCATCCTCCGCCTGTGCGTGAAGCTGGGAGCCGGATAGAGAGAAGAGAACAGCGAGGGTTGCGAGGAAAAGCCCGGGGAAACGTTCTAAGATCCTTGCTACAAGCGACATTCCGGACAGTTTAGGGATGGACAGGCTTGGATCGTCCGGGCGCAAAAATACACGGGGAAGTGCTTCAGGGGTAGCCGGTGTGAGCGGTTGCCATGGAGATGTCACTATTTAGAGCCGTTCTAAATTATGGGCCTCACCTTACATCGCTATCGCACAGGCCGATCGGTATACTTTTGGCCTCATGCCCGGCATGCGCCCACTTTTGCTT
>JAEYYE010000232.1 GCA_023430945.1 Bacteroidota bacterium | reverse complement strand
ATTCCATGGTGATCGGCTCCGATCCAGCAGGCGCGGCCGTATATGTGAACGGTAACCAGAAAGGCATCACTCCTTTCACTTACAGTTACACGCCCGATGATGGCGAGACCGTTTCGATCGAACTTCGGCATTCTGGCTACGATGCAGCTACGCTGAGCGTCCGGCCGGGAATGTCCGGCAGTGTACTGTTCGCTGATGCGATGCTCCTTGGAATACCTTATCTGGCGGATCGGAACAACCCTTCCCTTTACCGGCTTCCTGTGAATGAATACAACGTTCATCTGTACAAGGAGACCGATCCGGCACTTGCCCATTACGCACTTCCCATCACCGGCGTTTCCATCGAACTTGGGGATCGGCCCGACCTGGGAACGTTCCACGGCCGGCGGATCACATTGAAGGATGCTGTTTTCAGGGAATTGAATTATTCCGACCCGTTGAGCGGTTCCATCCAAATGGGGCTGAAAGGATCATGGATCGATAGCCGCTCGGTGCGCCTGGGAACGACAAAGGGTGACGAGACAGTGCGCCGGGCGAAGATCTATCTGCATCCGCGGATCACTTCCATCAAAGCCGATCTGAAAGGGAAGGAAAGCAATTGCTCGGGTAAGGTGGATCTGCGGATCGATTGGCGATTCATGAGCGGTGTACGGAAGGATAGTCTGCTCTTCTCGGTGGATCAGAACGTGCAGTATCTGGTGAATGGCGCGCGATCCGGCGAAGTGCTGTCCGATGCGATCGCGCACGCCGCGCGGTTGATGGCCGAGAATGATTCACTACATCCCAAAGTAGCCGCAGCGTACGGCATCGGGTTGGAAATGGCCAAAGGTGAGAACGTGATCCTTGGGCTTCCGTCGCCGATCAAGTTCGATGGCAGGAAGGATATGCTATCGGCGCTGGTGAAAGCAGTGGTCACGATCCAGACGAGCGATGGACATGGCAGTGGTTTCCTCATCAGCAACGATGGCTTCTTGATCACCAACGAACATGTGGTGGAGGGTGAGCGTTCCGTGAAAGTGAAGTTCGAGCAGGGATTCACGCTGGATGGAACGGTGAAGAAGACGAACAAGGATTTCGATCTGGCCTTGATCAAGGTGGAAGCCACCGATCTGCCGGCACTTTCGATCGGGGATGATCAGGCGCTGATGCTGGGCGAAGAGATCTTTGCGATCGGAACACCGCTGGATGCTTCGCTCGGGCAGAGCGTTTCACGCGGCATCCTCAGCGGCCGGCGCGAATTCGAGAACTTCCAATCCTGCAGACCGATGTGAGCATCAACCCGGGGAACAGCGGCGGACCGCTGATCGATGAGAACGGCAAGGTGATCGGTGTGGCCACCATGAAGATCACCGGGCGCGATCTGGAAGGGCTCGGTTTCGGCGTGCCGATAAGCAAAGCGCTGGAACAATTGAACATCACCTTTCAATGAACATGGCACGCCCGATCATCTTCACCACCCTGCTGCTGAGTGCCACCATCGTGTGCGGCCAGTCAGGCATCCGCTTCACTATGCTCGATTTTGGAACGGCATCGAAAAGATTCCATCCGAACCTGCTGCTCGGTTTCGATCGCGACATCACCGATCGCACCGCGTTCGGGATCGACCTGATCAAGAGTTACAGTTTCAACCCGGAAGGGATCAGCGATGAAGTAAGCAATGGTACGTTCTACACCTATTATGCGACACAGGTGAATTATTGGGGGCTTCAATACCGATCCCATTATTTCTTCTCCGGCACGGGTTACATCGCCTCAAGCATCGGTTTCCGCAGCATTTCGATCAAGATCGCTGGCTCCACCTCGAACTATTCCTCGTACACCACTTCGTTCAATTCCTTCAGCCGAACCGCCAGTACGACCACATTCCCGATCGGGATCCGGATGGGTTTCCGATCGGACCTCGATGGCTATTTCGGTGATATCCATGCGGGTATCGGTTACAACATCGGCGGTAATGTGAACCTTGGCAATGAGATGCTGGTGGATACCGATGTGATCTCGAAATTGTGGCTGACCGTGGGTTATGCGCTGGGGATCGGCTGGTGATCCGCGCGTAGGAGAACAAGAGAGGATCGTGATCTGTTATGCTCTCACGAAGCAACCCGGATAGCTGTATCCGTCTTGTGTACGGAGGCTGGCTAACTTTCGCCCACGATCAAAATGAGGATCCGAGCAATGCGCCTGTTATTGATCTGTTCGCTGTTCTTCCGAATTCTGAGCGCCGGCGCACAGGTGACATCGGTCCCTTTCACAAGCGGTCCCATTCCACTTTGTGATACGAGCACGTTCACAGCGAATGTCTCTGGCATGGGTGCACTTTATCCACCGGGCTATTGGGGAGGCAACACTTTGTATTCCTTGATGATCAACATCACCAGCGATCATCCGCAAACGTTGCAGATCCTCCTTACTTCGCCTGCCGGCAACACATTGTCACTTTCGGAATTCAATGGTGCGGGCGGGCAGAATTACACGAATACGAATTTCGCTTACGATATTTCATCTTTCCCGTCCATCACGACCGGTTCGGCGCCGTTCAGCGGAAATTGGACACCTCAAGGTGGAAATTTCAGCGTATTCGATTGGGAGAGCGCTGATGGTACCTGGACGATCACAGTGATCGATACCGCCTGTGCGAATGGCGGAACCGGCCCCGGCGGCAGCTGGACACCAGGCTGGTTCGATGGAGGAGCAGCAGCTGGCGGATTCACCTTCGGCTTCAACAACCCTCCACCGCCCCAATGCTGGGGAAGTATCCCGTATGGTTCGGAGACGATCTGTGCGGGCGGGAGCGCGAACATCCAGGGTTATTATGAATCACTTGGCAACGGTTACAACATCTCTGTAACGCCTTGGGACGGCCAGGCCATGTCCGATCCCTATGCAGCGACCGAACCTGGCAACTATTGGATCGATGCCTATGATCCGTGGGACGGTTGCTGGTACTTTGCTGAATTTGAATTGACCGTTGGATCGATATCGCTCGGCCCGGATCAGATCGTCGATCAATGCGGAAATGATCCGATCGACCTCAATACCCTGTTCAATTTTGGTTCCATCACGCCGGCGTGGACGTTGAACGGCACGCCAGTGAGCGGATCGGACGTAAGCTCTGCCACCACGCCGGGCATCTACCAGGTCACCGATGCCGCTGGATCCGATTGTTCCGACACGGCTATGGTGACAGTGACCTTCAACGATCCGATCGACCTGGGAGCCGATCAATCCGTCGGTATCTGCGCAGGTTCTTCCCTGGATCTCACAACGCTTTACAATACAGCCGGCCTTTTCGTGGAATGGCAATTCGGTGGCGCACCGATCCCTGCCCCGATCGCAGCGACCGATGCTGGGACCTACACGCTCATGGCGACATCCGCCGATGGTTGTTCGGATCTCGCAGAGATAACAGTTACCGTGGATCAGGCCCCGGACCTTGGACCCGATCAGAACGCCTCCTTCTGCAGCAACGCGACGTTGGATCTCACCACCTTGTTCACGACCACCGGTCTTTCCACCGAGTGGAGCTATATGATGATCCCGGTGAACGATCCCACTTCCATCATGCTTGGTGGAACATACCAATTGATCGTTTCCCCAGGCAGTGCCTGTGCCGATACGGCGTTCGCATTTATCACCGTAGATCCCGCACCCGTGCTGGAACCCGATATGTTCGCAACGGTATGTGAAGGTGAAGCGGAGAACATCACCGGATATTTCACGACCACTGGAACTACGGAAAGCTGGACATTCGGCGGCGCGCCTGTCGCGGATCCATCGGCCGTGATGGACGCGGGCATCTACACGTTGATCGTGACCAATGCAGCTGGTTGCTCCGATACCGGTTCGGTCGATCTGGAAGTGGTCACTCCACCTGTGCTGGGGCCTGATGCTTCGATCACGATCTGCGATGGGGCGGCATTGGATCTCTCCACCGTATTCGCCACTGGATCGAATTCAACATCCTGGAGTTTAAATGGCAATGTGGTCGCCGATCCGGGATCGGTGGGCGAAGCGGGCACTTACGTTCTTACGGCTACGAACGCGGCCGGATGTTCGGCCAGCGCAACTGCTTCGATCGATATACTGCCTTCACCGGAGCTTGGTGCAGATCGAACTCTTTCGATCTGCGCTGGCGCTGTCGCGGATCTGGGTTCACTTTACACTACCACCGGTCTTGCGGCCAGCTGGACCCTGAGCGGTGCGCCCGTGGCAGATCCCGCAGCAGTTCACCTGGCCGGAACCTACCGGTTGATCGCTGGCGATCCATCGGGTTGCACCGATACCGCATTCGTTCAACTTACCGTGAACGCCGGCCCGGACCTTGGCCCCGATCGGACGTTCATGCTTTGCCCATGGCAGTCCGTGGACCTTCAAACGGAATTTTCGACCGGCATGCTGGATGCGACCTACTCGTTCAACGGTGAACCTGTTCCCGATCCAGCCGCGATCGATCTTGCTGGCCAATACCTCATTGTGGCAAGCGATGCGAACGGCTGCAGCGATACGGCCCTCGCGAACGTGATCGCGATCGAATGCATGTGCGTGGCCGATCTTACCGAGAATGCACGCTGCCTGCAGGATATGGTGCAATTCAACATCGTGGCCGATAGCGCGATCATAGGTGCTGAGTGGAATTTCAACGGAGCTGCCGACAACACATCGGCGATCGACCCCGAAGTACGTTTCAGTTCGGAAGGCGAGATCCGCGTACAATTGCGCGCAACGCTTACCTGCGGTGTGATCGATGTGGAGCGAACGATCAGGATCGAGGATTGCTCCGATTCCTGCACCGTGTGGATCCCCTCCTCCTTCACCCCGAACGGTGATGGGATAAATGAAGGCTGGACCTGGAGCGGTGAATGCGATCCCGAGGATTTCAGCATGCGCATCTTCGATCGGTTCGGTGAACTGATCTTCGCGTCGAACGATCCGTATCAAGTGTGGGATGGCAGTTACAATGGGACCGAATCACCGATCGGTGTCTACGCCTACAAGGCGAGCTATCGGTTACCTTACCAGGACCGGCGCGAGGTAGCGGGATCGATCACGCTGGTGCGCTGAGCGCTGCCCCAGAACATGTTCCTTTCGATCGGATCGCGGAGCAGATAAAGCACATTGGCCGCGAACGCTCCCATCACTCCGGCGAACGCGGACTTCAACAGGACTTCCAGAATGAAAGAGCCTGAGAGACTTTCCACGCTCATGACCGGAAAGATCAACTCAACGCTGGAATAGATCAGGAAGCCGATGAACAGGCTCGAGGTGAAACCTTTCATGAAGGAAAGGATGCGTCGGCGGGCACCAGCGCGTGCAACGAGCGTTCCGAAAGTGAGAACGGCCATGAGCATCCCGATCAGGTTCCGCATCGCTGCAGGGAAACCTGCATGTTCCTGTTCCGGACCGCTGGCGAACTCCGCGGCGATGTCGCCAAGGATGACCCAGCCGAAAAGGAAACCGGTCACACCGGCCACGAATCCAGGAAGGAACATGCGTGTTCTCATGCGAACGAACGTACAGATCCGCTGGATCGGTCCGGCACCATGGCAAATGGGGTTTTTAACCTGGCCTGGTGGATCACCTGCCGCCATAAGTAACAAAGCCCCGCACAATGTGCGAGGCCCGGCTACCTGGGTTCCTTTGCCTTCAGCAGTTCACCCGCTGCACCTTCACTAGCGATACCCGTTGATGTATGCATTGGCGATGATCTCACTTTCGCGGATCAGGCCCTGCACGATCTCCTTGATCACATCGTTCAGCTGCTGTTCCGTGTACTTGTTCAGGTCGTTGTACACGTGCGATTTGCGCTTGCTGCTCTTTATGAAGGCTATCTTATCCTTCCTTGTCATGGGGCCTTCTACGGGCATGTACCGCAAAAGGATCCATCAGTATCGATCTATTTCGAGAAGTACGCGCCTGGCGCGGATCCTAGCGCACAGCGATCCTGCTGATCAGGCGCAGTGTACGCATGTATTGCTCCACGTTCCCGGTCAGCATGAAGTCGATCGCCTTCCTCTTCAACTTCGTGTATCGGTCAATTGGCTGCATCATTTCGATCTCGGATTTGCAAGCCGATTTCCAATGAACGTGCCAGATCCACAGAACCCTCTGTGGGCGCCGGATGCAGAGCAGATACGGATGTATGCGATCGTGGAAGTTGTCCTCCCGGCCACAGCATTTTCAACGTGAATACAGGCCGTGCTGCCTGATGTAACTGAGCACCGCCGGATCGACCAGGTCGTTCGCCGGACGCCAATCGCGCAATGCTTCGCGGATAGCGGTCGATGACACATCCATCAATGGGGCCTGATCCACGATCTGCACGGAAGGATGATCGCGGTACGGTGAGGTGCCGTTCGCGATCGGGCCAGGCCTGGGGTACACGAGCAGGCGGTGGTTCGCAAGTATCTCATCGGGATCCTTCCATGTATGGAACGTGGCGAGGTTGTCGCTACCGATGATCAGGTCGAACTTGTCCAACGGCCAGCGCGACCGCATGAAACGCAGCGTATCCACGGTGTAGTTGGGCCTCGGCAGATCCAGTTCGATGCCGCTCGCCTGGAGAACGGGATGCCGCATGAGGGCAATGCGCACCATGGCCAGCCGGTGCGTTTCGGGGCTGATACGCCGATCGGCCTTGAAAGGATTCGATGGGGTCACCACCAGCCACACATTGTCAAGCGCAAGCTCGTTGAGCATGTGCTCCGCTATGGCAACGTGCGCCCTGTGCGGCGGATCGAAGGTTCCGAACAGGCAGCCTACATGCATCTACTTCAGGAAGCTTTTCACCACGGCATGCGCCTCGTTGCATGCACGGTCCAGATCGTCGTTCAGGATGATCACATCGAATAGATCGGCGTAACCGATCTCATGGGCGGCTTTCTGCAGCCGGAGCTCAAGGTTCTCCACAGTTTCGGTCCCCCGGTCGCG
>JAEYYE010000172.1 GCA_023430945.1 Bacteroidota bacterium | reverse complement strand
GAGATGAAGTCCGTGATCGTGGACAGGCGCAGCGCGTTCAGATCGATGATCAAATGATCGGGCGGGGTGGTGAGTTCGATCCGCTGATCGCCGGAACTGAGGATGAAGTGATCGGCCACCGGCCCGGCATCGGGAAAACGCAGCACGTTCTCCCCATGGATCGTCCACGGCGTTGAATTGAGGATGAGGTCCTCGTTCACGTGGATCTCGCGCACTTCCTCGATCGTGCGCAAAACCGTTCCGATCCGGTAGCGATCACCTTCCACATCCTCCATCCGGAGCAGCGTGTGCAGTTCGCCATCCCGTGTCGTAGCGTTCACGGAAAGCCGTTCGATCCGCATGGAATCGCTTTCGATCTGCTGCACGCTTACCGTTCCGTTGAGCGCGTTGTCCTTGGCGTTCACATCCACCGCGAGCTGGTCCACGATGATCTTTCCGTACACCAGTTTTGGAAGTGAAAGGTCCACATCGATCTCGTCGGTATCCGAGTCGTATTTTCCGGTGAAATGGTCCAGCTGGATCACCTCAAGATCGGGAACGATGATCTCGGTGAGCCATTCCGTGCGCTGCAGGGTCACGTCCAGTTCCATCGTCTTGCCCGGCGTGGCCACAAAGCTGGTGTCATCCTCCACGATCGCCATGATCCGTGCGGTGGAGGTGGAGATCAGGCTGTCCGGATGGATGTTCGTGCGGTAGGTGAGGGTGATCGCATCGCTTTGCAGATCGAAGGCGGTTGAATCATCGCGCAGGAAACCGAAAGCAGCGAATTCCTCGAAAACGAAATCCTGGTCATCGTTGAAGATCTTCAGGCCATCACCGTTCAGGTCGAAATGCCCCATTCCGTTGGTGTGGAACGTGGCGTTCCCGGTCCATTTCCCTTCGATGCCCAATGGATCCTTCACCAGGCCGAGCTTTTCCAGCCGCAACCGCTCCACCAGAAGATCGAGCGCCAAGCGAAGCGAATCGTTCTCATCGGGCCAGGTGCCTTTCGCATTCATTCCGATCGCGAATTCCTCCGCTTTCAGATCGAGCCCCAGGTCCATGGAATCACCTTTCACATTTCCGGCGATCTCCAGATCCGAAAGGTCGATGCCGTTGAATGAAAGCTCATGTGGATCGATGGTGAAACTGCCGCTCCTGGATGCGGAGTTCAAGCGTTCGCCCCTGGCGGAAACATCAAGACTTACCATGCCGATGCTGGTATCGCCGGTGAAGCGTTGGGTGTGCAGATCGATGATCTTCAATGCCAGATCGATGTCGTCGGGAATGGTGTTCGTGATGCCTCTGGCCTTTCCCTTCACTTCGATGGATCCAGCATCACTGGCCATGGAAAGATCAATGCGTGACCGGCCATTCGCGATCTGTGCGATCCCGTTCATTTCCAATCGTTGTGGCGCATCGATCCCGGAAGGCACATAAGTGTTCATGATCCTGCGGATCCCGCCACCCATGCGGAATTGCTGCAGGTCCACATGCAGATCGGTGTTCGGCCATTGCTGTGCGTTCTTCACTCGCGCAGCCACATGCAATTCGGTTCCCTGATCACCGGAGAGATCGATGGTGAACTTGTCCATTTCATCGATCGTGCCGTGCGCGTATAGATCGGTGCGCCACTCCTCATCAACGACCAATTGCGCAGGCAGATCCACGCCGAATTGTGCGAGCAATGGCGCCACGCGTGAAAGTTGGATCGCGCTGGAGATCTCAAGCTCCAACGGGATCATATTCGTATTCCGGTAGGCATTGGAAAGATCACCAGGCTTCGCACGCATAGCGAGTTCAATCTCATTTTCCGCGATCTGGATCTTTCCATTCTCGATCGCGATACGCGCCGGTGTAGCATCAACGTTCAACGCCAGGCCGATCCTATATTTTCCATTTCGATCCGCTGCGATCAGGCGGTCAAGTTGAAGTCCGATCAGATCGTTGTTGAGCGCAACGTCATTAAGATCCATTGTTATATCATGCAATTCCAGATGAGCTGGATCGAACTTTCCAGCGGGATCGGAAATGCTATCCGCGTGCATGGCGATCGAGCTATTCCCGATCCGGAATTCGTTCAGTTCCACATTCCAGTCGCGTATGAAATACCTGAAACCATCGTTCTGGTCCAGCCATGGCGGTTCGGTTGCGATCGTATCCACCGGCGTCGTGTCCTTTGCCATCGCGAGCATGCCGAAGTGCAGTTCATCCACCAGGATCCGATCGATCTGCAGCAGCTGTTCCTTCAGCTGCATCTGTTCCGTGGCGATGTCCAGCTGGCCGAGCGTGAGCCAGAGGCTGTCCTCTTTTACCACATCCTTCATGTTGAATTGAAGGTCTTCCACCAGGAACCGCTCGAAGCGCAGATCCATTCCCTTCATGGGATTCTCCAAATGCGGGTACGTATCCGGTTCAGGCGGATCGGGGCTCGATGCCATGCGCAGATCCACGCGTGTTCCGCGCAATTCGATATCCTCAAGATACATCTGCATCGGATCCAGACTGAATTCATCGAACCCGGTCTCGAACTCGCCGATCACAAGATCCAGCGCAAGTTGTGAAGGTTGCAGATCGAGGCGCACACGCAGATCTTCGAGCCCGATCTCCTGCACGATCAGGGTCCAATCATCTGTCGCGGTGGTATCCACGTCCAATTCCTTTGCGACCGTATCGGGCGTGGCGAACGCGGTAGTGAGGAAATCGAAATTGAAAACGCTGTCGCGATCCTGTGCAATGTTGGCGCGGCCGCCTTCAAGCGCGATCGATCCGATCACGATCCGTTTGCGCCAGAGCGATGAGAGTGAAACATCGGCTTTCAACGCACCCGCATGTACGAGCGTATCACCGTTAAGATCATCGATATGGAATCCTTCCAACGTAAGCCCGAGCGGGAAACGCAGGTTGAAATGATCGAGTGAAACGTTCGTTCCGGTCTTTTCCTTCAGGAAACCAACCGCTTTCCCACGGATCATGTTCTGCACCGGGGGCAAGTAGATCAGTATCGCGACGAGCAGGATCAGGATGAAAGGGATGGCCACGAGCCATGCGAGCACTTTGAGCGAAGTGCGCAGGACTCGTTTCCAAAGAGGCCGATCGGACTTTTTCTTCTCTTCTGCGGATGGCGGTGGCATGGTGGCTCCCGGCTTCAGGCCAAGCGTGTGCCAAAAGAAGACCCTAAAGATCTGGCGGCCAATGGATCGCCGAACGTTCTAATATGTGGAAGTGCTTACCCGATCAAGGCAATCGCATTTCCTTCAGGTCACCGTTGGAATTCAACCACATGTATTTCACGATCTCCCTGGCCTCTTTTGGGGTTAACTGCGGTGGCAGCTGGCACTGCAGCGTGAGGTTGTAGGTGAATTGAACAGGCGGTTCCGTGATCTCCGGGTGCAATACCAGATCGAAACTCGAGTACGGCACTTTGTTATAAAAGAGCGTACTGGGTTTCCGAATATCGTTCACCACCTGGCCGCGCCGCCGGCTGTTCAGGCTCAGCCTGCTGTTCGCCTTGTAGGCGGTGTACCGTTCCAGCGGAAAATGGGCGCCGTTCTGCTCCGCTCCGGTGCGATGGCTTTCCACCACTTTCAAACCGAGCTTTTCGAAGTGATCCAGCTTTTGTTGCATGGTACGCCGTGCGAAAGTGCGGAGCGTATCGTACCGCGCGCCTTGATCCTGGATGTAGTAATCCACTTTTACCAGATCGTAGATCTCTTCCTTCGCCGCCGCCGTCACTATCCGATCGAGAACGCTCGGATCGGTGAAACGGATGTGGATGTTCTTCTGGATCTCGAAACCGGCCGGCACTTCATGGTACGTTTTGCTGAAAAGCTTCCGGCTTTCCTCCAATTCGAAGACCGGGACGAAGCTTAACATGTCCACGAACACATTGGCCGTGGCGATCTTCTCGTTCTTCAACCGGTCGAGCAATCCGTTGATCCGCCCGTTCATCAGGCTGTCCGTCTCTTCAGCCGTTTGCCCGATCTGGCTCAGGTGGAAGATCGCGAGGTAACTGTCGGCCTTCACGTTCATCATGGCGTTCACTTCAAGCAACAGTACGTTGCCCTGGATCGTTGCCTTCACCGGTTGCTCGGCCTGCTGGAAGAAGATCCGGTTGTTGGTGTCGTACATAAGGTTGCCGGAGACCTGTGCGAGCGCTGGAAGTGCGAGCAGGGCGAAGAGCATCTGCGTAAGAAGTGTCCTTGTCATGAATGGTTTTTCGGATCGGTACACCCGGACCGTGGATCGGTTCGATCGTGCAACACAATCCCCAGCTTTTCAACATTCCGGATCGTTGGCCAGGTCAGTGAAAAACAATTGATATACAGCGCATTATAACAAATGCGGACCAGTACTGGTACGATTCTTTCAATCCCGCTGCCATATCATAAAATCACCATTGTCATGAATTTGCAGAGATCAATTGCTACCATGGTCACGGCCAGCGTTATCGGAATGAGCGGTGTACCGGCCATGGCGTCCGGGCCTGGAAAAGAGATCAAGATCCATGAAGAGAACTTCGCCAAATTGAGCGAAGCCGAGCAGCAACGTGTGCTGGAGATCAAGGATCGGCTGGAGGCCATCCATGCTGTGGATCGCTCAACATTGACCAAGGCCGAACGCGTGGAATTGCGATCGGAGCTCAAGGAATTGAAACAGGAAGTGAAAGCGATCAACGCACAACAGCCCGTGATCTACATCTCGGCCACTGCGCTGCTGATCATCATTCTGCTGATCATTCTTCTGTAACGAAGTTGATCTGGAACAGGAAGCGCTGCCGGATCTCCGGTGGCGCTTTCTATTTCGCCAACGCCTTGCGCACCGCTGGCGCCACTTTCGTTCCGTAGAGTTCGATGCAGCGCAGCATCTTGTCATGCGGCATCGTGCCCACGCTGAATTGGATCAGGAACCGATCGAAACCGAACAGTTCATGTTCCCACAGGATCTTCTCGATCACCATTTCGGGATCGCCCACCAGCATGGCGCCGTGTGGTGCGATCTCGCGATCGAACTGCGCGCGTGATGGTGGCGGCCAGCCGCGTTCGCGCCCGATCTTTCCCATCACTTCCACATAAGGCGGATACATCAGTTCCGCAGCTTCCTGCGCATCATCGGCAATGAAACCGTGTGAATTGATGCTGAAGCGGATCTTCTCCGGATCGTGCCCGGCCGCTCCTGCGGCGCGCCTGTACATTTCCGCCAACGGAACGAACCGATCGGGCTGGCCGCCAATGATCGCCAGTGCCATGGGAATGCCGAGCGTTCCGGCGCGGATCACACTTTCGGGCGTGCCGCCAACTGCTATCCATAGCGGCAACGGATCCTGCACCGGACGCGGATAGACCGGCCGATCGTTGATCGGAGCACGGAAATTCCCGCTCCAGGTTATGCGTTCACTCCTTCGCAGTTCCAGCAACAACTCCAGCTTCTCCTTGAAAAGCGCATCGTAATCCTTCAGGTCCTGCCCGAAAAGCGGGAACGATTCAATGAACGATCCTCGTCCCGCCATGATCTCGGCACGGCCACCGGAAAGCAGATCCACCGTTGAAAAATCCTGGAAAACGCGCACCGGATCATCGGAGCTCAATACGGTAACTGCGCTTGTAAGCCTGATCTTCTTCGTGCGCATCGCAGCTGCAGCGAGTACCACGGCGGGGGAGGAGACCACATATTCCTGGCGGTGGTGCTCACCGATCCCGAACACATCGAGCCCTACCTTGTCGGCAAGCTCGATCTCCTCCATAAGGTTCGCCAACCGTTGATCAGCACTTATCAGCTCGCCGGTGCGCGGATCGGGCGTGCGCTCCACGAACGTGTAGATCCCAAGTTCCATGGTACGAAGTTCGGTAGATCGCGAAGCGTTTTTTCCGATCGGTTTTTTGGACGTGCCCCTTCGCAAAGCCTCAGGGTCCGGCTATCCGCTGTACTCCTCGCTTCGCTGCGGGGTGCCGCTCCTATCCGTCACGCAACATCCCAAAGATCCGGCGATAACCGTATGTTCGTGTTCCTGAAAAATGATCCCATGCTTCGTTCTTCTGTCCTGATCTGCTTTTTTGCTGCTCTTTCTGGTGCGCAGGCGCAAACCGTTTTCATTCCTGATCTGCAGCTCAGGGTCAAGTTGAATGAATGGGCTCCCGGCCTGGTGGATGCGAATGGTTATATGCCTGAGAATAGTCAAGGATCGACTCCAGCGATCCTTGATCTGATCGTGGATTGGTATCCAGCTGACCTTACCGGATTGTATTATTTGAACGGTGTCATGGAAGTGAATATCGAATTCACTGATGAAGAAGAGAGCGGGACATTTAATGTGCCTCAATTTGCGGAACACTTGACCGTGACCAACCTTGTTAATGGCCTAATCTGGGGAGAGAATGTAAAGTATTTGCACACAAATAACATGAATTGGATTCCTCCTTATGAGGGTCTAATTCAATTGGTTTGCACCGGGTTGCTACCGACCTCACAAGTTACCATCGATATCACTACGCTTGAACTTCTGGCTATTGACGGAGATCTGGTTGGGGTCAATTTATTAGGTCTTCCTAATTTGGATAGTCTTCAGTTGCCTGTCGGTATCAATTGGGTTCAGGTCGATAATGTTGGACTCGATCAACTTCACATTCCGGATATGAGTGGATTCGATCCCACTGTTTACATCCAGAATTCGGACTTCTTGACCAATGTAACGATCGGCTCGAATACAGTATTCGTTTCATTATCAGATCTTCCATCGGTCGAAAGTGTGATCATAGGACAGGCGAGTGT
>JAEYYE010000150.1 GCA_023430945.1 Bacteroidota bacterium | reverse complement strand
CGCCATGCTCGGGCTTTCGGTTGCGGTGGTGCGATCGGTGGCCATGGCCAGGAGCGAAGCGGAAAGGATCGATCTTTTGCGCAGCGCTTTTGTCATGCTCGTGATCGTTTCGATCGTACTGGCGGCGGTCTTCCTGTTGCTTCCCGATCAACTTGCGTACGTGGTGTTCGGTGATGCCGCGATGGAAGGTTTGATGCTGCCGCTCGCCGGGCTGGTGATCGGACAGGTATTGCATTCGTTGCTGTATGCGTACTGGCGCGGAAGCATGCAGATGGACCGTGCGAACCTGTTGCAGGTGGTCGACCTGGCGTTCGTTCCGCTGGTCGCCTTCTTCATTTCCGGATCGATGCGCATGGTGCTGTTGAACACGGCGATCGCCTGGATCGTGATCTCGATCGTTCCGATCCTGTTGATCCTTTTCACGCGCAGGACGGGCACTTCCTCCAATCGGAAAAAAGCCCTGTTGAAGTACGGAGTACCGCGGGTGCCCGGAGATCTCGCGCTCGCAGCTTTGCTCACGATCCCGATGTACATCATCAATCATACCCACGGCTTGGATTCCGGCGGACAGGTGGCCTTTGGCTTGACGTTGCTCAACCTCACAGGCGCGCTCTTCGCGCCGATCAGCCTGTTGATGCTGCCTTCCGTTGCCGGTGCGCTTTCACGAAAGGATCACGCTGCGGTGAAGCGGGAGGTGATCCGCACACGCAACGGGACCCTGCTGATCTCCGCAGTGCTTGTGGCCATCTTCCTCATCTTCGCGCGACCGATGCTCGATCTATACCTCGGTGGGATCCCCCCGGGACTGGCGACGGTCACGCGCATCATTTTTTCCGCCGCCATCTTCTATGCGGTGTTCATCTCACTGCGCAGCGTGCTGGATGCGTATTACGAGACCGCGCGCAACAGCAGGAACATCCTTGTCACACTGTTGTTCTTTTCGATCGGGGCCGCGTGTTACCTGTATTTCCGGCTTGATCTGGAAATGCTGCTGGCGATGATCCCGGCCTCCATGCTGCTGCTGGCGTGGCTCACATGGCGTGATGTGCATGCGATCATCTCCACTCCCGAACCACAGCAATGAGCGCAGGGAAGGAAACGCATTCGTTGAAAGCACTGAAGCTGCTTCTGATCATTCCCGGCCGGCCGGATGGGAACGAACTGCCTTTCGCACGGCGCCAGGCGCGGCACTTCGCCGATCGATACCACGCCGATGTGCGGATCTTTTTCCTTCGCGATCGCACATCGTTGAAAGCGATATGGAACGCAGGCCGTGAGTTCCGATCGATCGAAGACGAAATAAGACCCGATGTGGTACATGTGCATTATGGGACCATGACGGCCTTTTTCGGTGTGATCCATGCGCGCGCACCGGTGGTGATCACCTTTCATGGAAGCGATCTGAATCCGACCCCGAGCGATGGCAGGGTGCGCGATCTTGCAGGCCGGATGCTCTCGCAGATCGCAGCGCTCTTCTCCGATGGCATCATCTGCGTGAGCCGCAAACTCGTCGATCGATTGTGGTGGAGGGCATCCAAAGCGAAGGTGCTTCCAATGGGTGTCGATCTGGATCGGTTCCGGCCAATGGATCGGATCGCGTGCCGGGAGGAATTGGGTTGGGATGCCGCCGGCAAGATCGTCCTCTTCAATGGGAACAACCCGAAATTGAAACGCCTGGATATCGCGGAAGCTGTGATCGAAGGTCTCAGGGGGAAAGGGATCACGGCGGAATTGAAAGTGCTGAAGGGTGAGATCCCAACGGAGCGGATGCCGGTGATGATGAACGCGGCCGATGCCCTGCTGCTCTGCAGCGATCAGGAGGGAAGCCCAACCATGGTGAAGGAAGCCATGGCATGTGGCCTGCCCGTGGTGAGCAGTGATGTGGGCGATGTTCGCGAACGCACACAAGGGGTTTTTCCCGGTGCCGTGGTGGAGCAGGATGTGAAGCGATTGACAGATGCGCTCGGATCGGTATTGCAGCTGGATCGCCGCTCAAATGGTCGTGAAAAGGCCGTGGAGAACGGCATCGACGCTGCGCGGATCGATCTGGCGACATATCAGTTCCTTTGCGACGTGGCTTCGCGGAAATGATCGGTGTGTGGGCATATCTCATCCTGGCGATCGGAACGGCGCTCTTCGTCGTTGCCGCACGCCGGCTTTTCCTGCGCACAAGATCGTGGAGCCTGCTGATCGGTCTTGCCATGGTCTTCCTCTGGACCCTGGCCGGTGCATGGTCCTTCATCGGCGATGCGATGAGCGGTTTCCAGTGGTACAGGATCGGGCTCAACTACCATTACTTGATGGAGAAGATGTTCCCGTTCGAATTGGACCGGGATTATGTGCTGTCACTTCTTGCATACTTCCTGTTCCTTGCGGGAATTTTCGTGCCGATGACCATACTCCTTAAAGGTGGAACTCCGCAGCGCCCAACGGCTCTGCGGAGCATCACGATCGATCATCGGCGTGCCATCTTCCTTGGCGTGGCGATGATCGCGCTTTCGGTGATCATGGTGATGCCGGTCATTCTGCAGGCGATCGAGGATGATGTAAGCTTCTATCTCGCAGTGAACGACCATGCCGGCCGCTTCGCATCACTGCGATCCTTCGCAGACCAGATCGCCGCGTTCTCGATCATCTTCGGTTACGCCACGTACCTTGTTTCAGACCGACCTGGCGCATTGTTTCGCGGTGAAAGAAGGGGTTGGCTCGACCTGGCCTTCCCGATCCTGCTCGCGATCCTCGGCATCTACACCGCGATGCTCGGCGACCGGCAGATCATCTTCACGTTCTTCCTTCTCTCGGCCATGTACCTCGGGGTCTTCACCGGCCGGCAAGGACTGCGGAAAGGCATCGCGATGATCGCGATCTGCGTCGGTGCCATCTTCATCGGTGGATGGATCAGGGATCTTTCATGGACCGAGATCAAGACCGCGCAACGCAAGGAGCGCACATCTGACAAGTACTATCATTTCAGGCTTGAAAGCATCCAGCATATTCCCGAAAAGAAAGGACGTATCGCGCAGGTCGGGCGGTTCTTCTTCACCAATGAGATGTTCGCCGCGCATTTCAGCATGTACGGCGTGCTCCATCGCAACGTGCCGGTGGAACCTGCGATAAGTTTGCGTTATCTGGCCGCATCGCTCAAGCCATCGTTCATCGATCCGGAGCGTCCTTCCAGTGCGTACCAGCATTATGCGGAACACGCACGGCTCAAGCCCGGCCAGGGTTATACGATCCATCATGCGTCCGCCTGGTACATCAATGGGGGCTGGCCGGGGATCTTTATTGGTGGTTGTCTGCTTGGTTTGATCTGGGCATTTCTCCTGAAGGTATCGCGGACCGGAATGGATCGGATCCCCACTTTCATTCCACCGATGCTTTGCCTTCTCTTCGTCGCATTTCTTCCCGGAATGTTGAGGGCCGGGCCCGAAGCATACAAGATGCTTATCGTTGAAGCATTCGCGTTGCCGATCCTGCTGATCACGGCCATGCGGGTGCGGGAGCGGAAGTTCGCGGGATCACCTGAACCGGATACGACGTGGACCGGCAACAATTGAAGCCTTTGCCTGCGCAATGCCGCGTGAGGCTGGTGATCCCCTGCCGGAACGAAGCGAAATACATCGGCCGGTTGATCCGTTCCATCGCTGCGGCCGACCGGCGGAGCGTCGATCTGCAGGTCTGGATCTGTGATGGCATGAGCGATGATGGTACGCGGGAGATCATCGCGAGTGGAATGCAGGACTGGCCCTTCGTACGGTTGATGGACAATCCTGCGCGAACCACGCCGCAGGCGCTGAACCTGGGCTTGAAGGATCTGGCGTATGAAGTTGGGATCATCCTTGGTGCGCACGCCGAGATCGATCGGAACTTTCTGCAGGAGAACCTCAAGGTACTGTGCGAGCGGAACGACGTGGGTTGCGCCGGCGGGTTGATCATGAACGTGTACGAGAACAGCACGGCGCGCAGGATCGGTGCTGCCATGGGCCATCCGTTCGGTGTGGGCGATGCGCATTTTCGCACCGGAACGGCCGAAGGTTTCGTGGATACGGTGGCTTTTGGTGCCTATCGTGCCGAGGTCTTCAAGGCGATCGGATTCTTCGATGAGGAGCTCGTGCGCAACCAGGATGATGAATTCAATTTCCGTGTGATGAAGGCCGGTTTCGGGATCTATCTATCGCCGCGGATCCGATCGAGCTATTTCGTGCGAGGGAACTACCGCAAGCTGTTCCGGCAATATTTCCAGTATGGTTTCTGGAAGGTGTACGTGAACCGGAAGCACCGCACGGTTACCACGATCAGGCAACTTGTCCCCGCGATCTTCGTGCTTTCACTTTTGATCCCGATCATCATCGGGATCTTCTTTCCTTTCTTCCTGCTCTTGATGATCGCCGTGTTGTTCGCATATCTGGCCGCGGCCACCGCAAGCGCGTTCCGGGCCGCCAGGGACATGGCGGACGTACCTGGTGTGATCTTCGCCTTCATGATCCTGCATTCCGCCTATGGGCTGGGGTATCTGCAGGGTCTTGTTGAATTGGTGTTGCTGGGCAGATCACCTGCCGAGCGGGCTGGATCGATGACGCGGTGATCATGAGGGAGCAGATCCTTTCCAACGCGATCGATGCACACGGCAGGCTGGTGGCGGCGTTGCTCTTCCTGCTGGGTCTTTCACTTCCGATCCTTCCTGCAGCGATCCCCGTGATCATCGTTTGCCTGGTGCTCGCGTTGTTGTACCGGCATCGGCCGATCGCATGGCATGGTGCAGATCGGAATTTCAACCGATCGGTCCTGCCCTGGATGTTCGTTCTCTACATCATCCACGTGGTGGGAATGGCGTGGACCACGAACACGGGTTTCGGTCTTTTCGATCTCGAGATCAAGTTCTCGCTGGCATTGTTCCCGCTCCTTTTTCTGTTGATCCCGAAAGATTCCCGGCGCGGTGGAGAGATCCTGCAGATCGGGTCCATCCTTGGCAATGCGCTGGTGGTACCGATCTGCGCGATCCCGGCGGCGTATGAGACCTTGACGGATGTGGACATCCATTGGAACCAGCGTTTCATCGCATCGTATTTCTCACTTTTCCTTCACCCCACATATGCTTCGCTATACATGTGCATGGCGTTGGCTATGCTGTACCTGGGCAGTGGTATTCCCGGTGTTGGCGCGGTTCGCAGGCGCCTGATCGCGGTGGTGCTCATCATCGGCGTGGTGCTCATGGCCTCCAAGATCGCGTGGTTCGCGCTGCTTCTCCTGGTGGTGCAGATCATGGTCGCGAAGTGGAAAGATCGCGCGATGCGGAGGGAAGCGGCCGCTGCGCTGGCGGGTGCGCTGATCGCCCTGGGTACCCTGCTGATGTTCTCTGAATTCGCCGCGGAAAGGATCAGGGAGATGGGAGCGGTGATCGCTGGCGGGCGGGTTGAAGGCGCGGGTGAGAAGAGCTCGGGTCTGCGGTTGGTGGCGTGGGAAGCCGCAACAGAGGTTTTCCGATCCGCCCCATTGACCGGGGCTGGTACCGGCGATGTGAAGGATGGAATGATGGAGGCATACGAAGCGCGTGGGTACACGAGCGCGTTCGAACAGAGATTGAACGCCCACAGCCAATTCCTGCAGACCGCAGCAGCGTTGGGCCTGATCGGCCTCATTCCCCTGATCGGCTGCCTATTGTTCCCGTTGCTGCATGCGATCCGCCAG
>JAEYYE010000062.1 GCA_023430945.1 Bacteroidota bacterium | reverse complement strand
ATCCTGATCCGGTGATCCGGCTCGTCTACCTCAATGGCTCGATCGCCACCACCGACGGGCAGATCGCGGTCTCGTCCACCGGCCGCAGTGGCTGGACCGCGCCGATCGCAGTTCCTCAGGGTATGATGGCGATCTCATCCACACAGATCGAACCTTTCCTTCAAGGCAATGCATCGGACATACAATTCACCGGGATCACAGAGACCGATATACGCAGCGGACTTCTTCCAGAAGGTGAATACCAGATCTGCCTGCAAGCGATCGACTGGCTCACTGGAACGATGGCCAGCCAGCCCGAGCCGCTCGGATGCTCCAACACGTTCACGATCGCTTATCCACCTGCGCCAGTTACTCTGAACCCGATCTGCGAGGGAACCGAGACCGCGATGCAACCGCAGCTCGTGGTCTTCAATTGGATGCTCCCATCCGGGCCTCCGCAGGGAGCGGTGGTGGAATACAACTTCCGCCTTTCACGATGGCAGGAAGGCATTGATGAGTTGACCGCGTTGCAGGCGAATCTGGATCTGGTATACGAAACACAGACCATGCAACCGCTCCTCACATATTCCCAATTGATGCCGCCGCTCATGATCGGCCAGCGGTATGTGTGGCGCGTGCAAGCAGTTGATGCGGTGGGCAATATCGTTTTCCAGAACGATGGCTATTCACCACCCTGCTCCTTCACTTACCTCGGCGGAAGCTCTTTATTCAATTTCGCTTATCCGCTTGCTGGCGATACACTGCCCTGGGATTTCATCCCGATCATCCAGCGCTTCGATCCCTACGCGGATTACAAATACTTCAACAGCCAGCTCACGGTTCTGGAGGATGGCAGCTCCTTCAATTTCATCACCCGGTCGATGCATTGGTACCATGGTGCGCAAACCACGCAACAGGCCTTGTTGCGCGCGGCCATCCCCGATCCGAACTTCAATATGACAGAGGATCACGCTTCACACGTGAACATATATGGTCCACTCGAATATGTCGGCAACAAGTTCTTCTCCCGCGGAAAGAAGTACGATCTGTCCGCGGATCTCGAGGTCAGCCTGGACTACTATGGCTCGAACTCAACGACCGGAACGATCACCGGGACGTTCGTTGGCGGAATGGGCCGGCCGCGGCCCCTACTGCCGGAACACGAAGCCGAGATCCCGAAGAACGGCGGCGACAGCACGCTGCAGGGATTCGCACCAGTGGAACTGCGCTTCAAAACGGCCGAGGCCCCGGCACGGCTCACGCCACCCTACCCGATCTGGTACCTGCCGGAAGGTGGCGCCAGCGCAGTACAAGTGGATGGCACGATCGATGAACGCTGGGTGCTCGAGGTTTCGCGCACGCCGGACCTCAGCGTTCCGGTAGCGAGCGAGAACGCAAGGCTCGGCAACGGAATGCATCTGCCCTCCTCCATGCACATGTGCGAAGAGGATTGCCTGCGCGATCAATTGTACAAGGAGGTGAGCTATGAATTCACTCCGACGGATACAGGCACTTATTACTGGCGCGTGAAATGGATGCTTGATCCGAACACGACCGCCGGTGCATCCTATCATGAAGGACCGATCCGCATGTTCCGGATCACCGCACCGGTCGTTCCCGAACAACCTGTGGACAGCATCAGGCCTGCGGAATGCATGGCCTCCTGCGAACTTGCGGACATACCCCTGGACCTGCGCATGCCGATCGACACTGTGCAGATCAACGACATCGTGAAGGTGGGCCTGTTCGACATGAAGGTGACACAGATCACGTGGGCCGCGAACAAAGCCAGCGGGCAGGGCACCATAGCAGTGCCTTTCATGAACACCGCGCTCAAAGTGTCTTTCCAGAACATCAGCATAAATCGTGAACTGCGGATGTATGATGGCGTGGTGAAAGGGATCTACGACAATGCGGACATCATTCCAGCGGATTGGATCGAAGGCGGGGCGTTGTTCGCAGGAATGGATCAGGAACATGCGTTCATGATCGAAAGTTTCGTGAACACCACAGGGCGGCTTGTGAGCCAGATGTCGCCCGGTGTGCCGATGGGCCTGCCGATCGCGATCGATCAATACACACCCGAGGGCAACCTGATCATCGGCATTCTGGCCATGCGCTTCACCGATACGCTCGCCACCCTTAACGCAGCAATGAGCTTCCCCATACCCGATTGGGACTTAAACCTGAGCCTGGGCAACATGGCGGTTCCGTTCAGGCCGGATGGAGTGGGCTGCGTCACGCAGCAGGCCACGCTCTACATGATGGACGATATCAAGGCCAGCGTTTCGTCGGACAATGATTCACTGTTGATCAGGGCGACACGGTTCAATGGTCTCGACTTCATGAACGTTGCGGATTCCGGGACCTTCGTCGCCTGGGATTGCCAGGGTTTCCGCGCGATCCAGATCGATGGTGAATTCCGCTTCAGCCAGGAAAAGCTCGTGGAAGATCTTCCGGATGGCAGCGATGGTACGACAAAGATCGTCGGAGCCTTCAAGGCGCGCGCCGGCCGCAGCGGGTTCATCACCCGGATCGATCTCAACAAACCCTTCCACGTGAAAGGCGGGAAAGGCTGGGGCTTCGAAGTGCAGGAAGCGTGGCTCGACGTGGCTTCGCACACCAATCCGCCCAACATGACGATCCCTGCGCAACTGCCGGTAACGGTACAGCAGGATCCACCCGGCACGCTGCTCCCGATCTGGAAAGGCTTCTACATCAAACGGGCGATGGTGCGATTACCGGAAGGGATCGAAGCCTTCGAGAACCCGGGTCGGGTGACCTTCATGGTCGATGACATGCTGCTCGATCGCTACCAGGGACTATCGTGCAGCATAAAGGCGGCGAACATCCTGGGCGTGGATGAAGGAAGCCTCGATGGCTGGGGCTATTCGATCGATACGCTGCAGCTCAACATCGTGGCGAATTCCTTCAGCCAGGCGGGCTTCAAGGGGCGCATCCATCTTCCGGTAACGGATACGCTGTTGGTCTATAGTGCGATGGTCCACCAGACGATCGCCACGGATGACTGGTATGCCCAATTCATCGTGCAACCGAAGAGCGACATCAATGCACCGCTGTGGCATGCCACCCTTGTGTTGGATGAAACGAGCAACATCACCGCCACCATGGGACATGATTCGCTAGGCACCATGGCCGAGATGATGCTGCACGGCAAGATCACGATCGACCAGACCATGCCGAAGATCGGCCGCATGAACTTCAGGGACATCCATTTCAACAACCTCACGTTCAGCACGAGAGCTCCCTACACGAATGCTGGCGACAGCGCTACGTTCTCCTTCACCAGCCCGCAAAAATGGATCGGCGGCGCGGATGAAGAATTGCTCGCGGATGAAGAGGGACCCGAGCGCAAGGCCGGAGGGTTCCCGGTGAGCATCACCAACATCGGCATCGATCGGCGCGATCTGAACGGCACGCCCATGGCCGGCCTGGTCTTCGATCTCAACTTGAACCTTACAGGTGATGTGAACGTGTTCACCGCGACCACGCGCCTTGCGCTACTTGGTGAATTGAACACGAGTTCGATGCATCAATGGGGCCATCATTCCCTGGAGCTTGATTCGATCGGCGTGATGGGCGATGTTGGTGTGGTGAAGGTGCATGGAGGACTTCGCTTCTATGAAGGCGACGCCACTTACGGCGATGGTATAAAGGGCCTGTTGAACGCCGAGTTCATGAAAGGAAAGCTGAAGGTGCGTGCAGCGATGCAATTCGGTAACAAGGATGGCCTACGCTACTGGTTCGCCGATGCGATGGCGGTGATGGACAATGGCATCAACGTTTACCCGGGCTTCACCATCTATGGTTTCGGGGGCGGCGCCTGGTACCACATGCAACGCACATCGCCTTTGGTGGACGCGCAACAACTCACCAATTCACAGATCGCGGAACAGGACATGGAAGAAGCCCCGCCAGGACTTACGCTCACCAATGTCACCTACGCGCCGGACCCCAATACATCCTATGGATTCCAAGGCACCATGGTGTTCGGCAATACGGGCGGTGGCACAGCCTACAATGCCGATGTAACCGTGGGCGCCACCCTCAGTTCAACCGGAGGTGTTTCCACCATGTTCCTCAACGGGAACGTGTTCTTCATGAGCGAGCGGAACGATCGCACCTACAATCCCGTGCATGGGGTTGCGGAGATCTCCTACGATCTGCCGAACGATGTGTTCGCAGCGAATTTCGCCCTGTACGTTTCGATCGGCAGTGGAAAGGTCACGGGGACCGGTGCCAACGACCTCGCCGGTAATGTTGAATTGCTCGTGACGCCGGACACTTGGCACCTGTTCGCGGGCACGCCCACCACTCCGATCGGATTGGACTTCATCGGTGTCTTCGAAACGGAAGCGTACATCATGATCGGCGAGGATCTGCCCCCGGCCGCCGATCCACCGGCGAACGTGATGCCGGCGATCCCCGCGAATTACTTCACCCGGAGTGCACAGGTGCAGAACGGCAATGGCTTTGCCTTCGGCGCACACATGTCCGTTGAAGAGAAACTGAAGTTCCTGCTGTTGCGGTTCAACATGGCGGCAGCGGCCGGCCTTGATATCGCGCTGCTGGACATGGGCGAGACCACATGCCATGGCATGAGCGACGGAGAAACGATCGGCGTGAACGGCTGGTATGCCAAGGGGCAGGTGTACGCCTACCTCAGCGGTGGTGTAAGTCTGTACGTGGACATCTACGTGCACGAAGGCGAAGTGGACATCTTCACCGTTGGAGCGGCCGCCATGTTGCAAGGCGGCTTCCCGGATCCCACCTGGATGAAAGGTTCCGTGAGCGGGAGCTACAGCGTGTTGCATGGCGCGGTGAGCGGTGATTTCACCTTCCCCTTCGAACTGGGGGAACCATGCGATCCACCGAACGAGGATATCCTCAGCGGCCTTGTACCGATCGGGGATCTCACCCCTCACCATAATGATGGCATCACCTACAACTACGCAGGGGTCGATTGCGGGGTCGATCCATCCGTGGTCTTCAACATGAAGATCGATACGCCTTTCGATGTGTACCAGATCCAGGACGATGGCGATCGGCTGCTACGCACCTTCCGCCTGAAGGTGGAGACCTTTGAATTGAAGGAGGGAACGGACGTGCTGAACGTCTCCACGATCACGGCGCTCACCAAGGATCAGATGACGCTCGTACCCGCGGCGTTCCTCAAACCCAATACGACCCATTCGGTAAGGATCAAGCTCAAAGTGGAGGAACTGAAAAATGGCGCATGGGCGGCGGCCTTGAAAGATGGCCAGCCCGTCTTCTGGGACCAGACGAATGTGTTCAGGACGGGAGCCGGGCCGGACAAGATCATTCCCAGTTATGTGGATTACACGTATCCCTTCACCGGGCAACGGTTCTTCCTTCAGGATGAATGTCGCAAAGGCGTGATCCAGTTGAAGAGCGACATGAGTGGTACGCCTGTATTCGCTCAACCCACGGCTGCGAATACCGTTCGCAATTACAAGGTGCTCTTCGTACCACGCAACGGTTCCGCGATCACTGAAACGAACGCGACCGTAACGCATTCCGGCAAGTCGATGGTATTCTTCGATGTACCCGAACTGTCATCGGCCAACATCTACGCGATCCAGCTGATCTGGCGCGATAGCGTGGTCGCGCCCTCGAGCCCGTTCGATATCATCCAGGCATCGGCGGCTCCGCTGGCCACGATGATGTCCGCCGAGGTGACAACACAATCCACTTCAGTATACCAGGGCCTCGCGAACCTGAACCGCCGTATGTTGAGCGGATACAATGTGAAGGCGAATGAAAAACTGCTCTACGACTACAGCTTCCGCACGTCGATGCACCGCACCCTTGCCGCGAAGGCCGCGGCGTTCAGTCACTCGGGCACACAACACCTCGCGAATCCCGCCGGATCATCCTTCGAAGTTCTTCAACCCTGGTTCTCCGGTGAGCCTTTCGATGTGTTCGATGGACGAGGCCATACGTTCACCACAGGAAGCATCGCTCCATTGGTGAAGTTCTCGGAAGCACGCACAGGTATCTGGAACACCAACTGGAACCAGCCGGTGATCTACACCTATTACCAGAACATCCTGAACAGTTCGCAGAACCTCACTTCGCTGCGTTTGATCCGTGGACAAACGGTGGTGAATGGTCCCTTTGGAATGAATTGGATCATCTACGGCGCTGATACGATCGGGATCCCGCCGGTGAATACGGTACACTTCCATCCCTACAATGATCTCTCCGGGCCATTGTCCCAACAGGAAAGCGCGCCGATCGGCCTTGGTGCTGAAGCGAATTTCTCCGAAGAGCTCTCTGACGGTGGACCTGCGAACGCATCGCTTTACCTCAAGGTCACCAGCGGAACCTATGTGAAGCAGGATTTCGACCGGATGCAGACGATCACAGCGAACATCATAGACAACTACGGATCGCCTTATGCGGTGGAAAGCTTCATACCCGAGCCGGTGCGAACGAACATGCAGACCTTCCTGAGCCATACCTACCGCAACATGTACCAGGGGAATTACACGGTGAATTTCCATTTCCAGGATCCACCGGGTGAATGCATTCCAACGATCCTTTACTTCTCCAGCGGACCTACTTTCCCGCCATTGTCGGGCACGGCGGTGTACGACCATCCAACAGGGACCACCCCGCCGATCGTGATACAAACGAACGTGAACCTGGGGAACCTGGGGAGTCTGGGCGGACAAATGAATTTCTTCACAGCGCCATGAGGACAGTGATCTGCATACTGATGCTGCTGCCGTTCATTGGCATGCACGCGCAAACATTCCATGTGATCGCAAGGAATACGCCTGATTCGGTGGTATTGCGATGGGCGCCTCTTAGCCCGGTGGCGTGGGATCGCTACAACGCGGCCGGCTACAGGGTGGAACGACTTTCCATGCACCGCGACCTTGCTGGCAGGCCGATCCCGGAGCAGTTGAACACCGAAGTGATCCGCCCCTGGACCCTTGAGCGTTTCAAAGCTGAAGCCAGTGACGGATCGCAATACCTGGCGACAGCCGGCCAGGCACTACATGGCCAGCAGTTCTCCATCACGCCGAAGATCGAGGACTTCAGTACGATCGCGGATGCGGCGAACGCTTCACGGATGCGGTTTTCCTTCGCGATGCTCAGCGCCGATCTCGATCCAAGTGCTGCGAACGCCCTCGGCCTGCGATGGGTGGATCGCGATCTCGCGCCGAACATGCTGTACCTGTACCGCGTGATCGCCCTCGATCCTGAAAGACCTGATACCGCGATGATCGCGGTGAACAGGAGTATGGGTCCTGACCTTATTCCCACCGGTCCTGAATTGCACGCGAAAGAGGAGGAAGGCCAGGTGACACTGGAATGGATGAACGATGTCGCCAACGGTGCGTTCACTGCGTTCTGGATCGAGCGCGCCTCCGGGAAAGGGGATTGGACCCGGCTGAACACTTCGCCATACGTACAGACCTTTCGCGATACCACCGCGACCGATCGGCGTTACTTCTTCACCGATACGAGCATCGCAGGAAATTACATGGCGCACCGCTACCAGTTGCGCGGGATCACCGCGTTCGGAGAAACCTCGGACCCATCCAAGGAGATCCTGGCCATGGGGCGCGATCGAACAGCGCCAGCGAATCCTGTGATCAAAGGGGTCGAGGATCGGAAGGGCCAATTGGTCGTGCAATGGGAACAGCCGGAAAAAGCAGCGGACCTGAAAGGATTCCGTGTGGAGAAGGCCTATGCTGCCACAGCCGCTTACCAACCATTGCACGATGCGCTGCTGCCAGTTGATGCGCGGTCCTTCTCCGATCCATCCGGAACATTGCGTGGCGAGAACCATTACCGCGTTTGGGCGGTCGATACTGCGGGGAACGCATCCGTTTCGCTTTCGGCCTATGGCTTTCTTGTGGACTCAATTCCGCCGGCGGATCCGATCGGGCTCGCCGGTACGATCGATAGCAGCGGCGTGGTGAGGCTGCATTGGCGGATGGGGAATGAGGATGACATCCTGGGATATCGTGTGTTCTTCGCGAACCAGGCGGATCATGAATTCACGAACCTCACGCCCGATCCGCATCCGGATACGACATACCAGCATTCGATCACATTGAATTCGCTGACACCCCGGGTCCATTTCCGCGTGGTCGCCGTGGATCGGAATTTCAACCACAGTGGCATGAGCGGGATGTTAACGCTGAACAGGCCTGATACGATACGCCCGGTGCCTCCATTGTTCAAGGATTATTCAGTAAGCGATACCTCCGTTACCTTCTCGATCATTCCTAGTTCAAGTGGCGATGTGATCTCCTATGAATTGTTCAGAAGGTCACAGGATTCCACGGAATGGAAGCGCATCGCTCAGTGGCCCGCTTCAATGAACAACAGATCTTATGATGATCGGAACGTATCCGGACCGATGTATTACAGCTATCGCCTTAGCGCGATCGACAGCGCGGGCAATGTTTCGCGCGAGCAACGCCCGATCGATGTGCGCGTGCACGCCAGGCTCAAGATCACGCCGATCCGATCGGTGCAGGCCAGGCTCGATGCCGGATCACGCACCGTTGAACTGGAATGGACAAGACCTGAAGAAAAGGTGAAGCATTACGTGCTTTATCGCAGAAAGGACGATGCTTCACCAGTGGCCATCGCTTCAGTGCCGGGTGATCGTGATCGGTACACGGATGCCGAGCTCGGAGGCCGTGGCAATTATCGATACATGTTGCAGGCGATCCTGGAGAGCGGCGCTTCATCGGGGATCAGCGAAAGCAGCAACGCCGTAGAGCTCCCCTAACACCTTTTCCTTACCATTTCCTTTCAGTACGACATGGATCGTCGTACCGGTGATCCATGTTCCGTGATCCGGACCATCGCGCATATGGCCGGGGACCAGGTACCACCAACGTGGTATTGTTGTGCCCTTCACGGTGGGAGTACTTCGCTTCTCCTAATCACTCCATGTGCAGCGCGCCAAGCTGTGCAGCAACCGAATTCCACGCCCATGAAAGAAACAAGCATCCTGATACTATGCATGGCCCTGAGCAGTACGCTCGAGGCACAGCAGGTGGTCGCCACCTCGGGCACCGAACATGTTCAATCCGGCGGTTCGATCGCCTACACCATCGGCGAGCCGGTGATCAATACGGCGGTATCCGCCGATGCCGTGCTCACCCAGGGATTCGAACAACCCTGGGCCTACATCATCACGGATGTGGGATCCATTCCACCACCCTACATACTGCTTTACCCGAACCCTACAAGACACGAGCTCCATATCGATCTCGGCGATGCCGCGAAAGGCCATACCTATGAGATGATCGATGCAAAAGGAGCGAAGGTCCTCGACGGCCGGCTGAACGATCGGCTCACCACACTGGACATGCAGCGATTCTCCAGCGGATCATATGTCTTCCGCCTCTTCACCCCTCAACAGATCCCTTACTCCTATAAGATAACCGTTACCCGCTAAGCCATGAGACACACACTCGCACTTTTGTTCGCCTTGCTGTTGATCGGGCACACATGGGCACAGGCTCCGCTCGAATTCAGTTATCAGGCCATCCTACGCGACCCATCGGGACTGGCCTTGCCGAACTCATCCGTAACCCTGCGCATCGCGCTGCTCCAAGGCAGCAACACCGGACCGGTCGTGTATGATGAAGAACACGCGGTAACCACAAATGCCTATGGCCTGGCCAATGTGAGCATAGGTTCCGGCCAGCCGCTGAGCGGATCCATGACTTCGATCGATTGGAGCACTGGGATCTATTATGTGCAGACGTCGATCGATGGTGTGGTAATGGGAACAGCGCAGTTATTGAGCGTTCCATACGCCCTGCACGCGCAGACCAGCAGTATGCCCGGGCCGGCCGGGCCGCCAGGTCCTCAGGGTCTGCAAGGGCCACCCGGTCCGGCAGGCCCAACAGGCACCGCTGGGGCGGTAGGTCCGCAGGGCCCGGCCGGTCCGCAGGGGCCCGCAGGAGCAGATGGTACAGGAGTTTCCATTATCGGATCGTTGGATGATGTTGGTGACCTTCCTACCACTGGGAACGCAGGTGACGCATACATGATCGAGGGCGAACTTTTCGTATGGTCCGGCACCACCAATACCTGGACGAACGTGGGTTCGATCCAGGGGCCGGAAGGACCGATGGGGCCTACGGGAGCGCAAGGTCCGGCTGGTGCCACTGGAGCTGTCGGGCCACAAGGTCCCATGGGGCCGGCCGGTCCAATAGGGCCTGTTGGTTCAACTGGTGCCGTTGGTCCAATGGGCCCGCAAGGTCCGATCGGTTTAACCGGCGCCACTGGTCCTGCTGGTCCTGCTGGACCCATCGGCCCTATGGGTCCGCAAGGTCCCGCTGGGGAAGATGGTATTGATGGCGCTCCAGGTCCGATCGGCCCTGCCGGCCCGCAAGGTCCGATCGGTTTGACTGGTGCAGTTGGTCCTGTTGGTCCTGCTGGACCCATCGGCCCTATGGGTCCGCAAGGTCCCGCTGGGGAAGATGGTGTTGACGGTCTTCCGGGTCCGATCGGTCCTGCCGGCCCACAAGGTCC
>JAEYYE010000001.1 GCA_023430945.1 Bacteroidota bacterium | reverse complement strand
CGGTCTGGGGACTATGGCACGCGCCATTGATCGCCATGGGTCACAATTATCCAGATCATCCGATCGCTGGGATCGGAATGATGGTGATCTTCTGCATTCTTGCAGGCTTCCTGTTCGATTGGACCAGGAGCCGCAGCGGAAGCATCTGGTCATCGTGCATCCTGCACGGTTTGATCAACGGGAGCGCGGGCGTGATGGTGTTGTTCGCGTGGGGCGGACATCCGCTTGTAGGAACGATCGTTGGCGCGGCCGGTTTCATCACCATGCTGATCGCGATCTTGGTGATCGTTCTCTTCGATCGGAAGTACCGGAAGATGCTGGTGAAAGTTGAAACTGTAGGATCTGCCGTAAGTGAATGAACTGCGATCGGTCTTAACGCGGGTCGATCAGTATTGGCTTATCAAGTACATGCTCCATGGGCCACAGCTCAAGGGTAAGGTTCCGAATGTTCAGTTCCTTCGCGATCTTTTCGTTCCAAGGTATCAGTGAGGATCCATCCCTGCCATTGCGGGTATGCTTCATGAACGTATCCAGCGTATTCCTTAGTTGCCGGCTATGCTGTTCGTAGATCTTGCGCGCAAGTTCCACAGTAATGTCCGATCGCCGCAGTTCTGCTTCCATCTTCCTTCGCTGGATCTCACATAGATCGAAGTACATGCGAAGGAAAACTTCGGTCCAAGGTTGTGGTTCCGCCATGTACACCGAATTCCGCGGATCGAACACAGCGGTGGATGTCCAGTGAAGCCCGCCATTCGTTGTATCCATATCCAGATACAGTTGAGCATACAGCTCCACCTTATTTGGATCTGGAGGTTGCCAGCTTTTCGGGGACCAGATCCCGGTGATCTCCCAGAAGTTCAACCGATCTGTGGCAGACCAATTCTTATAGACCGGCATCAACAGATCCCAATGCACGCTCAAGCTATCGTACCACTGATTCTTCCGCAGATCATGCTCTGCGATGAACGCTTGATCGCGCAATTGTCTTTCCGTAGGCAGGGGCGGGGTCATGCGCGACCAGAAAACGCTGTCATCGGGCAACCACGAGATCATGCGGTATTCCTCCAGGCCGGATCGCCATTTGAAAAGCGTGGGAATGAATTCGTTGCCGTGATCGAAGGCATGCATGATCGCGTGCGTATGGAACCGATCATTGAGATCCGGGCCGGTGTAGGCTGTGTTGTACTCGAGCTCCATCACCTCCGGAATGAAAGGCGCGGTGATGGTCCATGTCTGCTTGTAACGCATATCCACCGAATCGATCCGGCCTTGCGGAAAGAGCGGTACGAAAGGATGTTTGCGGCAATTTTCGCAGGACAATTCGAGCGAACGCACTTGTTCACCACCAGCCACCAGCCATAGATCCAATGCAAATGTGCCCCGTGTACTGTCGCGTGCCTGAACCCGAATATGATCCACCGCGTCAGGACCTGTGCCGGAACTGATGAGCTCGGCATAAAAAGCCTTCTTCAATTTTTTAGGGGCGGTGAATGATAGCGGCGAGAGCGGATAATGACCGCGTTCCGCGTGGATATCCATCAATGCAAATGCCCTTGCCGTATTGAAATTGATGAAATGCCGATCGCTCTTCGGAGCGATCCCGATCCGGCCTTTCTTGAAACGAAGACTTGTGAGCATCGCGGCCTTGTAAGTGGCGCTGTAGTATCCTTGAAGCACTTCCACCGGTTGATCGTCGCTATGCGTCTCCATGCCGTAGAAGAGCTTGGATGTCACCTCCGGCGAGCGCCGCAACCAGTTGGACGCGGCAACAACACGGGTATAGAGGTCCTCGCCCGGCCGGATCACCGCCTCGCCAAGCTCCTGTACCGCGCGCTCAAGTAGAATGTGGGAGCCATTCAACTGCGGACCGAAAGGGATGATCAACGTTCTATATCCCACGAACGAGATGCGCAAACTATCCCGATCACTCTGGAGCGGCAGGCTGAACCATCCATCAAAATTGGTGATCGTACCTCGCGTTGTGCCTTTCAAAAGCACTGTGGCATAGGGTAGCGGCATTCTGTTCCCAGCGTCCAGCACCCGCGCGGTAACCGAAGTTTGGGCGAACAGCGTGTCGTGGGCGATCAGCAAGAGCAGCAGGACCAAGATCTTGCGCATGTGCTGAAATTAATGATCCGGCCGGATCGAGCTTATTTCCGTGACGGGCGCGTTACGATCAGTAACGCACATCGGCCCAATCGCTGTTGCGATCGAACATCAACTGCGCGTAAGTGCAGAGCGGTTTCAACTTCAGGCCATGTTCTCGCGCATGATCCACCGCTGCCTGGATCAGCTTTTTACCAAGACCGGTGCCTTTGAAAGCTTCCTCCACATCGGTGTGATCGAGGATCATGCGATCGGTGCCTTCCATGCGGTAGGCGAGTTCGCCAGCCTGTGCGCCATTATCACCCAAAGCGATGAAACTCCCGATCTCACCTTCGCGCCGATCTTCGATCCTCATGCAGTGAAGTTATGACGGGATGTGCGCAAGGGATCGCAATGGAAAGCCCGGAAGGAGGAGCCCCGCAGTACTGCGGGGCGACGA
>JAEYYE010000003.1 GCA_023430945.1 Bacteroidota bacterium | reverse complement strand
GGGTAACAGCCCTGCGCAAGGTATTCCAACGCTTCGGGTATCACCGGGATCGCGGCATGTTCGATCGATGCGGCCAGGCCGCTGCCTTCGCACATCTCGAGCAAATGGCCGAGCAGACCGAATCCGGTGACATCGGTGAGCGCATGCACACCTTCGACCGCCCCGAGCGCGGTACCTATGGAATTGCTGGAGCACATTATTTCAAGCGCGATCGCTGCATGTTCCGGCTTCAGCTTGTCCCGTTTTCGTGCGGTTGCCAGAATACCCAGACCGATCGGTTTCGTGAGTATGATCACATCACCTTCACGCGCGGTGTTGTTCCGTTTGATCCGGCCGATCGGCACTTCGCCGGTGACCGCCAGGCCGAAGAAAGGTTCAGGCGCATCGATGCTGTGCCCGCCGGCCAACGCAATACCCGCATCATCACACGCTTTTCGTGCGCCATCGACCACTTCAGCGGCCATTTCCGCTGGAAGTTTTTCCACCGGCCAGCCCAGGATCGCAACTGCCAGCAAGGGTTTGCCGCCCATGGCGTAGATGTCACTGAGCGCGTTCACGGCGGCCACACGGCCAAAGTCGAACGCATCATCCACGATCGGGCTGAAGAAATCGGTGGTGCTGATGAGGGCCCGGCCATCGCCGATATCGAGCACCGCAGCATCGTCGCGCGATCCGTAGCCCACCAGCAAACGAGGATCCGCGGATCCGGCGATGCGGCCTTTCAGGATCCGATCGAGCGTTGCCGGTGCGATCTTGCAACCACACCCGGCGCCGTGGCTGAACCTGGTGAGCTTCACCGTTCCTTCAGATACCGATACTGACATTTTCCTTGAGTCGTTCGATGAGATGCGGGATCTCGTTGCGGGAAATAGGAATTCGGGTGATACGATCGGGGCGCCGATCGGCCTGGCCACGCAGGTAAGCCTTGTCGTAATAACGCAATGTGATCAACGCCGTGGCATACAGATCATCATTATCCAAAGCTTCCAGCGCAGCCTTGGCATGTTGCGGCCCCAGGCGTTTTGTGATCCTTTCGATCGCGGCGGAAAGTTCTGTGCGCGAATGCGATCCGTATTCCTCCACGAGTTGAATTGCGCGTTGTTCCAGCGGAAGATCGAGGAAAAGGAGCGTAGCCTCACGCATAAGGGAGAACAGGGGAGCCGGGATGCGCACTTTCCCGATCATGGGGCTTTCGTCCTCGATCCAGATCGGTTGCGATGGATCGAGCGCCTTAAGTTCCATCCAGATGAGATTCTCGAATTGTTCGGTCGTGGGCTGCGGCTGCTGGCCGAGCGACCCGAACGATGATCCCTTATGGCAGGCAAGCTGCTCGAGGTCGATGACCTGCTGGCCGGCCTTTTTCAGTTTCTGAAGGATCAACGTTTTACCGGTACCGGTGAATCCACCGAGCACGCGCAGGTCCAATGGCCGTTCGAAGGAACGAAGCACATGCTGCCGGAAGGCCTTGTAACCACCGGAAAGAACGATCACTTCCTTGAAACCGGCCTTTGACAGGAGCCAGGCGACGCTCCCGCTGCGTTCGCCGCCGCGCCAGCAGTGCACCCGGACCTTTCGATCCGGTGCGATCGCAGCGATCGCTTCCACCAATGCGGCCATGCGCGGGCCTATATACCGAAGTCCTTCCAGTACCGCCCGGTCGCGGCCTTCGTGTTCGTAAAGCGTGCCGATCACCGATCGTTCCTGGTCGCTGAAAAGCGGAACTGGGATCGCGCCGGGGATATGGGCACGGTTGAATTCGCCGGGCGAGCGCACATCCACGATCGGAAATTCCGCGGCCAGGAAATCTTCTGCAGGCAAAGGCCTTACCACAAGATCAAAGGTATGAAAGCTGCGCTGGACGGGCGAAAGCGCATGCACATTGAAAATGGATCGCTGCCGTATGATATTGCGGCACAGGATCGGATGATAGGCCCGACCCAAAGATCCCCATAATGATCCGCACCTTCACCTTGATGGCGCTGCTCGCGATCGCTTCGAGCCAGTTGCGCGCACAGAAATTGTTCGATCTCGGCCTGAAGGCCGGGGTCTCCAAGGATGATATTCGAATGGACAATGTGGCCGATCTGGAAGGCATCGTGGGCTGGCATGCCGGGATGTTCTTCAGGCTGAAGCCTCCAGTGGCGCCCGGCGTTCAATTGGAGGCCTTGTACAATTCCATGGGCACCGATGTGATGCTGAACGATTCCCTGAACGATTCACATGTGCGTTTGCAATACCTGCAGGCCCCGCTGTTCCTGGTGTTCAGCATCGGGCCGGCAGAGTTGCACGTGGGTGGTTATGCAAGCCATCTGCTGAACGCATCGATCCGGCATCCGCAGCAGGTGCAGGAGGAACTTGTGCAATTGCGGGAGGACCAATTCATGGATACCGATTATGGTTTGCTCGGCGGTGCCGGTGTTCGCCTGGGGCAACTCTACCTCGGTGCGCGTTATACGATCGGCCTGGGCACGATCGGCGCTGCCGACAACGACATATTACGGAACGCGCGGAACGCGCAGGCACAATTCTACCTGGGGATCGGTTTCAACAAGTGACCGGACGCGAAGGTGCGTTAGGGACTTTAGCGGAAAGCCCGGACCACGGGTGGCACCCGGGGGAGGACTTGGAGCGGGAGGCCCGGCCCCGCCTTCACCACCGATCCCGGGCGCAGCCCGACGACCAAGCGAAGGCGGGGCAACGCCCAGATAATTCAGACCGCTTTGGCCATGCCGTTCGCTGGCGCTTTCACCTGCCCGTTCCCGATGCGCGTTTCAACCTGATGGATCGCATTGATCGTTTTCAGCAGACTATCCGGCGTTACGCTGATGCTATCGATCCCGAGCTCGACGAGGAACTGTGCGAAATCAGGATAATCGCTGGGGCCCTGGCCGCAGATACCGACCTTGGTGCCGGTGCGTTTTGCTGTGGTGATGAGCATTTTCAGCATCGCCTTCACCGCAGGATCGCGTTCATCGTAGATGTGTGATACGAGCGCACTGTCCCGATCGAGACCGAGGGTGAGCTGTGTGAGATCGTTGCTGCCGATGCTGAAACCATCGATGTGCGCGGCGAATTGCTCGGCGAGGATGATATTGCTCGGGATCTCGGCCATGAGGTAGAGCTCCAGGCCCTCCTTACCGCGCACGAGCCCATGTTCGGCCATCACTTCCTCCACCTTCTTCAATTCGCCAACGGTGCGGCAGAAGGGGACCATCACCACCACGTTCTTCAACCCCATCTTCTCGCGCACGCGGCGGATCGCTTTGCATTCCATGCCGAACGCTTCACGATACGCATCGCTGTAATAACGCGATGCACCGCGCCAGCCGATCATGGGGTTCTCTTCCTCCGGCTCGAAATATTCGCCGCCGAGAAGGTTGCGGTATTCGTTGCTCTTGAAATCGCTGAAACGCACGATCACCTTGTTGGGATAGAAGGCCGATGCGATCTTGGCGATGCCATAGCTGAGGCGTTTGATGAAGAAGGTCTCTTCGTTCTCGTACCCATTGATCAGGTAGCTGATCTTGCCGCTGAGCGCGGCATCGCCCAGTTCCTTGTGCTGGAGCAGCGCGAGCGGATGCGCCTGTATGTAGTTGTTGATGATGAATTCCTCGCGCGCAAGGCCTACGCCGGCATTGGGAAGATGAGCGAATTTGAAGGCCAGATCGGGCGAAGCGACGTTGAGCATGATCGGCGTACGCACGGCCGGCATGTCGGTGAGCATCGTTTCGTGTTTGCTGAAGGGGATCGCACCATTGTAGATGATGCCCACATCGCCTTCGCAGCAGGAAGCGGTGATCAATTGTTCGTTCTCGAGCTTTTCTGTCGCATCGCCGCAGCCAACGATCGCCGGCACTCCCATCTCACGCGCCACGATCGCTGCATGGCAGGTGCGGCCGCCTTTGTTGGTTATGATCGCTGCGGCCTTCTTCATGATCGGCTCCCAATCGGGATCGGTCATTTCCGTCACCAGGATGTCACCGGGTTTGAAATCATTGCCATCGGTGCTGCCATCGCGGCCATCGAGCCCGTACATGATGCGCACTTTACCGGTACCGATCTTGTCGCCGATCGCGATGCCGCGTGCGATCTCCTGCAGATCGATGCCCTCCTTCTCGATCCGGAAATCGACCACGCGATCGGTGGCCTTGCGGCTGTGGATCGTTTCGGGTCGTGCCTGCACGATGAAGAGCTGTTTGGTCAATCCATCAACGGCCCATTCCACGTCCATCGGGCACCAGTGGCCCTTCAGTTCACTGTAATATTTCTCGATCGCGGCCACGCTGCGCGCGATCTCCAGCACCTGCTCATCGTTTATGCAGAACCGGTTGCGCATGGATCTTTCCACAGGAACGGTATGCGTGGCCTTGCCGGGTTCGACCCCGTAGGTCATCTTGCGATCCTTGTTGCCGAGCTTCTTTTCGATGATGCTGCTGAAACCCTGGGCGAGCGTTGGTTTGAACACCAAGAACTCATCGGGGCTCACCGCGCCCTGTACCACCATTTCGCCCAGGCCGAAACTTCCATTGATCAGCACCACATCCTTGAAACCGCTTTCGGTATCCAGGCTGAAGGCCACGCCGGACGAGCCCAGATCGCTGCGTACCATCTTCTGCACGCCCACGCTGATGCCCACCTGGAAATGATCGTAACCAAGACTTTGGCGGTACACGATCGCACGGTCGGTGAAGAGTGAAGCGAAGCAGTTGCGCACGGCCACCATCAGATCCTCCGGACCGCGCACGTTGAGGTAGGTCTCCTGTTGCCCGGCGAAACTTGCATCGGGCAGATCCTCTGCGGTTGCGCTGCTTCGCACCGCAACGTCAGTGGCATCCTGGCCGTACTGGCGGCTCATCTCAAGGTAGCGGGCGATGATGTCCTTTTCGATCTCCGGCGGGAATTTGCCGTTCTTTACCAGCGTACGCACCTGCAGACCCGTGCGCCGCACGTTCTCGATATCGTCCACATCGAGCCTTGCAACGATATCGCGGATCTTCTGATCGAGCACGTTGTGTGCGATGAACGCTTCGTAGGAAGCCACCGTCACCACAAAGCCGCCGGGAACGGAGACGCCGAGCGGTGCGAGGTTCTGGATCATTTCACCCAGGCTCGCGTTCTTGCCGCCCACCGTGGCGATGTCGGTAAGCCGCACCTCGTGCAGCCATTTCAAATAAGGTTGTCCTACCATGTTGTACAAGGGATCGCCTTTGGTTCGCGCGACGGGTTGTACGGAGATGGTGTGGTTTGGTTCCCGATGGGTGCTGGAATGCGCGGAACCGTTCAGGGAATTGGGCGAGGCGGAATTGAACATGTGCGGCCCGAAAGCAACTGGCGCGCCGCGATCGGACGCCATACCGGATGGATCGCAGTTGCGGCCCTCAATGCTCAACAACGTGCGGAAACTCTGAGGAACGAAGGAATGACCTGTGATATCCCGGGGCGGTCCGATCGAGGAAACTTCGCTACAGATGTTGTTCAGGTGGCTTCGATCGGGGAGTGAACGCCCGCGATCATTGATGGGCCGGAAGGATCGTTGAAGCCGGCCGGCCGCCCTGGATCGTGCGCACCACGGGCATCGGATCGGTATGGATCGCCTGCCGCACACAATTCGCCGATCGCCAGAAACCCATCTGCCAATCCGGATCGGCGGAAGCCAGAAATTCGTTTCGGCCCTCGCGGAAGTGGATCCGCATCTTCACCACCCACAGATCGGCAAGCGCGCCCAGATCACCCGGTTCAATGCGATAGCAGTAGACCGCATCGGTGTAGGGCTGGCCTTCATCATTCAGCAGCGGTCTGCCCACGGTGGTCTCCAAGCTCCGCAGGATCAATACGCTATCGTTCTCCAGTTTCACGAAAAGCGAATCGCCCTCGAACACCACGGCAGGCCTTTCCTGCGCGGTGCGCCAGTGAAGGCGGAGACATACCGATCCATCGATCGCCATCCATTCGAATTGCGGTCCATTGGAATGATCGCTCGCGGTGATGGTGAGCACATGTGATCGGGTGTATTCATCCACCTGATCGCTCACGGTGCGACAAACCGGTTGTGCTGCGATCTGTACCGATGAGAAGAGAAGTAAAAGGAAGGCGAACCCGAAAGGCGGGCGAAGCAGAAGGGCATTAATAGGAAGTGACATTGGCTGGAAGGCAGTACGGATGGAATTATTCTTCTCCCAAAAATTACGTTGAACAAGCGGGGCCTGTCAAACAAGGAATTTGCACGAGCCGCCTTTATAGCCTGGATCGGAGCAACATGCGGGATCCATCATGATGGATGCGGAGGAACACCAGCGCCGCGCCATCCGCGGCGCTGGGTGATCCGGTCACTCCAGTTCACCGCGCTCAGCGGCCTTCTTCATCTTCTCGTTGGCGTAGATCGCCACTTCAACCCGGCGGTTCTCGGCACGGCCTGCTTCGGTGGTGTTATCCGCCACCGGTTGCTTCGATCCGTAGCCTTCAGAGGTGATGCGGCTTGCGGCCACGCCACGGGACTGAAGGAACTGCGTTACGCTCTGGGCCCGCTCGCGTGAGAGCTTTTCGTTGATGGCATCGGTGCCGGTGGAGTCGGTATGGCCTTCGATCAGGATGTTGGTATCCTCGTATTTCTTCAAGGTCTCCGCCAGTTCGATAAGATTGGTCTGTGAAGCGGCCGAAAGATCGCTCTTGTTCACATCGAACAGCAGTCCGCTGGCGAACGTGATCTTGATCCCTTCACCTACACGTTCCACCTCGGCGCCTTCAAGGTCATTGCGAAGTTCTTCCGCCTGTTTATCCATGTGGCGGCCGATCAAAGCGCCGGCCGTACCGCCAACTGCTGCACCAATGATCGCACCGAGCGCGGTGTTCTCATATTGATGCCCGATAACAGCGCCTACCGCACCGCCGGCGGCCGCACCAATAGCCCCGCCCTGTGCGGTTTTCGATTGTTTGCACGAAGGGGCGAGCAGCGCCAGGCTCAATGCCATCGCCGTCGTCGTTCTTACGAACTTTTGATCCAGTTTCATGATGATCAGGGATATGTGGATGTATTGGCCGTGCCAACCCACTAAAGTGCCGAAGGGGGCAATAGCGTCCATAGTGCTGAGGCTCAGTCAGTAGGATCTAGAATGGAACGGGTGAGCGATGTTGTTCCGAGGATATGTATCCACAGATCGGGGCGCCCTTCGATCGGTACCTGAGCCATTCGGATCGGTCCTGGGCACGAGGATCGGATCCCCGGTAGCCCCCTTATCCATCCGCGGAAAATCCGATCGGCCGCGCTAGCTTCGAACCTTCACACCTGCCCGATGAGATCGATCATTCCGCTCGCAATTTGCGTTGTTGCAGCGATCAATGCAACGCATGTTCTCGCACAGCCGAATCCCTACGGATGCCATTTCTTCCGGAACGCCCCGCAGCCTGGATCGCACAGCGTACAGGATCGCAGCGACATCGATGAGACGATCGCGCGGAGCGATACGTTCGATATCGTTCATTACGACATCAACCTCGATGTTTCCAGCTACAACAGCCAGAGCCTGCAGGCCCACACCACGATCACGTACCGCGCGATCATGCCTGGCCAGCTTTCGATCCGCTTCGATCTATATGGATTGGAAGTTGATTCCGTGACCGGTGAGGATGGACCGCTCGCATTTGTACAGGACGAGGAATTCCTCACCGTGGCACTTCCGATCGCACCCGAGCCTGGGGTGGAGCACCAGCTCACGGTATTTTATGGTGGCGTGCCTCATCGCGATCCGGAGTGGGGCGGTTTCTATTTCCAACAGAATTACATCTATAACCTGGGGATCGGTATCAGTTCCATACCACCCAACTTCGGCAAGGTGTGGTACCCTTGTTTCGATTCGTTCGTGGAACGTGCGACGTACACCTATCATGTGAAAAGTTCAGGCACCTATCGCCTTCATGGCCAGGGCACATTTTTGGGTGAAGTTGTTCTCGGGGGCGATACCGTGATAAGGTCATACTCGTTCGATCAGCCAATTCCCACGCATTTGAGCGCGGTGGCGATCGCGAACTACGAGGAGCACGCCTACACCCATTCCGGGGCGAACGCTGAGATACCGGTAACGCTTCGTGCAAAGCCGAACCTGCTCAACGGCATGGTTGACAATTTCGCGCAATTGCCCGATGCGATCGATGCGTGTGAATACTGGTTCGGCGCGTATCCGTTCGAGCGTGTGGGCTATGTGCATACCGTGGATGGCGCGCTGGAGATCCCCACGAACGTGGCCTATCCCGATTTCATGAACCAGCAGAGCGTGGCATCGAACCGCGCCCTGTACACACATGAGCTCGGGCACCATTGGTGGGGCGACATGGTGACGCCCTACATCCATAACGATATGTGGTTGAAGGAAGGTCCTGCGGAATACAGCGGGCACCTGATCGAGGAATGGATCGATGGTGAGGCAGGTCTCGTGCAGGCCGTGAAGGACAATCTGCTCTACGTATTGCGCGAAGCGCACGTGAACGACGAAGGCTTCCATTCACTCTCGCCGATGCCTGATGCACATATCTATGGGAACCATACCTATTATAAAGGTGCCCTGGTGATGCATAACCTGCGTGGCTATATGGGCGACAGCTTGTTCCGGAGTGCGTTGCACCAGATCCAGACGGACCTTGCATACACAACGATCACTGCGGAAGGGTTCAGGGATGCGCTCGAGCAATACAGCGGGCTGGATCTTGATCCCTTCTTCGATGCGTGGGTCTTCGGCCCTTCGTATTCCGTTTTTGAGGTGATCGATCATACAGCGCAACAGTCTGGATCGGAATGGAACGTTCAACTTCAGATCGGCCAGAAACTCCGCGGCGGATCGAACCTCCATGAAAATGTACCTCTTGACCTCACGTTGATCTCCGCATCGGGCGAAGAATCCGATCAACAGATCACAGTAGGCGGAACACAGACCGATCTACAAGTTACCGCACCTTTCGATCCGGCCATGATCGTTCTCAACCGGCACGCACGGCTCAACCAGGCGCGGCTGGACCATGAAGTGGAGCTTGCTGCTGGTTCCACGCTCGATTCAAATCTTCCATACGTTGAATTCAGGCTTTACGGCGACAGCACACCCGCCGATGCACTCGTACGCGTGGAACACCTCTGGGTCGCGCCCGATGGATCACCTCTGAATGCGGACGTGCTCGCGATCAGCAACACCCATTATTGGAACGTGGATGGGCAATGGTCTGAAGGCACGGCCTTGCGCGGCCGCGTCACCTACAAAGGCCTCGGAACGCATGAGCTCGATCACGAACTTTTCGATGGTAATGAATATGGCATGTGCATACTTTATCGCGCGGAGCCGACCGATCCGTGGGAAGTGTATGCCGATCAAACGATCAATCCCGGAAGCCTGATGAACGGACAGGGCAACATCAACATCACGAACCTTCGGAAAGGTCAGTATGCTTTCGGCAAGTCCACGGGTTTTGTGAATATCGATGAGACCCTTCCGGTCGATGAATGGACGATCGCGCTTCATCCGAACCCCGCAAAGGATCTGTTGGACGTGAGCGGGAACCTTCCTGAAGCGAAGACATTGGTGTTCGACATCTTCACGATCGAAGGAAAGCTGATCGAGCGCAGCACATCGTCTTCACACGGTGCATTCCAACACCAGTTGAAGATCGATCGGATCCCGGCTGGAACGTTTGTACTTCGCGTGGTGAGCACCGATGGCGTGCGTTTGGGAAGCGAACGCTTCGAAGTGATCCGCTGAGCAGGGGAGGACGGTAATGACATTCAATGCGATCCACCGGAAGAAGGACCTTTTTCCGATCAATGAACGATTGCTGGCGTATCTGCACCGATACGACAGGCATGAGGAACTGCCGATCACATATGCCGATCTGCGGCGTTATGAGGGAGTGTTGCCCGTGCTCGATCGGGAAGGGAAGGAGACGCTCTGGCACTCGGTGATCCTGCGCCAGGCCGAGATCGCTGAAGTGCACGAGAAGTTGGTTGAAACCTACCAGCTCCTGATCGCGGACGGCCGGCACATCGGCCATCTCGTGGTGGACCGGATCGATTTCTGCGCGTATGGGAATTCGCAGCCGTTCCGCATCAAGATCCTCAACACCATCAATGAGAACCACGATTATTTCTACATCAAGCAGGCCGATGCCAGTCGGATCTATGGGCTGGAGCTCGAGCACATGCTCTCACCCAACCGCATCAACTTCTACTTCGACAAGGATACCATCGTGGAGGAACACATCATCGGTGTTCCGGGCGATGTCTTCATCCGCGAACCGGTGAAACATGGGGGCGAATTGAACAAGGTGCGCCTGAGCAAGGAATTCGTGAAGTTCAACGAACGTTGTTTCGTGCGCCTGCTGGGCGATATGCGTGCGTACAACTTCGTGGTGGATGTGATCCATGATCTGGACCAGGTGCAATACAGGATCCGTTCGATCGATTTCGATCAGCAGAGCCACGAAGGCCGCGCGCGCATCTACATGCCGCAGTTCTATAAGGAGAATCTGCCATACGTGCAGCTCGCGCAACAGGTGATCTCACGCGAAACAGCGGAACAATACCGCAACGAGGAACGTGCCCTTTTGAGAAAACGCTACAAGCATGCCGAGGAACAATTGAACGATCTGCTCGGCACAATGATCGCGGACCGGCTCTCACCGACGGAACATGCTGAGCAATTGGCCGAGGAACTCCAGAAGATCCACGGGGAGGAGATCTTCAATGGCACGCGCGACATGGGCTCCATTTTGAGGATACATCTGGAACGGATCCTTGAGCCGTGATAGGGTCGGATCACAAAGGAAGTGTAACCCCGCATCATCGCCTCCGTATGAACGGTGCGAAAGGAGGAAGAGACCTTTCGAACCAGACATATGACCACCAAGCTGATAAAAGCGGCCATCCTTACCACCACGATCTGCTGCTCGCTGCACGGTTCCAGCCAGACGATCATGTACCAATGGATGAACATGGGTTGCGAGAACACCATGTCGTGCGACAACAGTTGCACCGCATGCAACCTACCTGAGAACGAGAGTTCCATCTTCTTCGGAACGAACATGATCTGGGTGAACACATCAGTTTGCCCTTATCCCACGGCGGTGAACGACCTCTCGGTCTTCTCCATGGATTGGCCCACCTTCCCTGAAGAGAACACCTACGGTCTTCTCTCGGGGATCGCCTCTGTTCCCATGAGCGTCGACAGCATCATCCTGCGCCATACGCGCACATCCTACGGCCCCGAAAGGCTTAAGGTATCGTTCACGTCAGATCCAACCCAACCGTTCACCGAGGTTTCCGATACTTACGTGGATTGGAACTTCCAGACCACGGTGATCACCGATCTGGGTTGCCTGGAGATCCCTTCCGGCGCGCCGTATGCCTTCTTTCAATTGAAGGTGCAGGCCTATGAAGCTTCCGGTGAAGGAGCCTGGGTATTGGACGAGATCAAGATCGTGGGAACCCCCTGCGCCGATCTCATCACCGGCATACCGGACCGCCAATTCGAGCAGGACGAAAAGGACAAGCCTTACATCGATGTGCTCGGCAGGGCGGTTGGATCGAATGCCGCCCCCGGCGTGTACATGGGAAAGCGCAAAGTGGTCACGATCTTCTGATCTAGCGGCCCGCCCGCGGATGGAATCGCATGATATTGCTGCGCAGGTATTCGCGATCAAGGTGCGTATAGATCTCGGTGGTGGTGATGCTCGCATGGCCGAGCATTTCCTGTACTGCACGCAGATCGGCGCCACCTTCCACCAGATGCGTGGCGAATGAATGCCTGAACGTATGCGGGCTGATCTCCTTCCGGATGCCCGCACGCTGCGCCAGTTCCTTCACGATCGAGAAGACGGCCATGCGCGACAAGCCACCACCACGCCGGTTAAGGAATACGACGTCCTCCGCGGAATTCTTCACCGGCAGATGCACGCGTTCGTGGCGATCATACAGCCCGATCGCGTTCAATGCATCGGGGCCGATCGGTACGAGCCGCTCCTTGTCACCCTTTCCGATCACACGGATGAAACCTTCGCCCGGATGGATGCACGAACGTCGCAGGCCGCACAGTTCGCTCACCCGCAGGCCGCACCCATAGAGCGTTTCAATGATCGCCTTGTCGCGGTGGGCGAGCGGCCGGCTCATATCGATCACCTTCACCATCGCATCGATCTCCTGCACGCTTAGGAAAACGGGAAGTTTCCGGCCAAGCCGCGGGCTCTCGATCAGCTCGGTGGGATCTTCCCTTATGGACTTTTCGCGCAGCATGTTGCGATGGAACACGCGGATCGCGCTAAGCAATCTTGCCTGGCTCGAAGCCGCCAGCCCATGCTTCGCCACCCATGTGATGAACGCACGAAGGTCTTCGGATGAGATCCGATCAGGCGCAACGGCCGGAACCTGTTGAATGGCGAAATCGCGCAATTTTCCCACGTCACGCAGGTACGCTTCCACCGTGCGATCGCTCAGCGATCGTTCAAGCTTCAGGTGCATGCGCAGGTCCGCGAGCGCGCCGTTCCACTCCATGGCCAGCGAAGTTCCCGCTGATGAGGGCCTGATCGAGTTCCCCTTCATCTTCAAGTTGAACATGCTGATGTTGATCGCGAAGTGCGAACTTCACCGGCGATGAACAGCATTCTCCTGATCAACGGACCGAACTTGAACCTGCTCGGCTCGCGTGAAACGAAGATCTATGGTGAGAGGACGTTGGATGCGATCGTTGCCGATCTGCGATCGGAATTTCCTTCGGTGGAACTGGAAGATCTTCGATCGAACGATGAAGGACCTATCATAACAGCGATCCAATCCGCGCCGGGCCGGCACATCGGCATGGTGATCAATGCCGGCGGCTACTCACATACATCCGTGGCCATACGGGATGCGATCGCTGCGGTCACTATTCCTGCGGTGGAAGTGCATTTGAGCAACCTGCTCGCGCGTGAGCCGTTCCGCCATGTTTCGTTGATCGGTGCGGTGTGCGCAGGCTCCATCATGGGGTTCGGTGAAGCGGGATATGCGCTGGCGATCCGCTATTTGCTCGATCGTTCCTGATAAAAGCCTTCCGATCCAGCTGGCGGAAATCCTTCCAGCCTAATATGAACCGATCGAAGGCGATGCTACGCCGGTACATGCCGGTGAGATCCACCGATCGTTCCTGAGCCCGCAATGCACGCCGCTGGCGGATCACCGATCCCAGGCAGAGAAAGAAAGCCCAATGTGCGCGGAATACCTGCCACGAATGGGAAGCATGACCTTCGAGAAGGAATTTCAATGCTGCGAAGCCATCAAGCACCAGGCGGCGCAACAGATCGATGGCCCACCAGCGGTGGCGAAGATTCTTGGTGAGCACGATAAGGCTGTTCCGGAAATTCAGGAATGTCTTTCGCGGACTGCCGTACCCGAGCGCCCCGCCCCCCACGTGATAGACCACCGCGCCGCTGGTATAACCGATCCGCCAGCCCATACGCCGCAGCCGCCAGCATAGGTCGATCTCCTCCATGTGCGCGAACAATCTTTCATCGAAACCGCCCGCCGCATGGAACGCATCAGCCCTGATGATCATGCATGCCCCGGTCGCCCAGAACACTTCAGCATCATCATCGTATTGGCCCTTGTCCGTCTCCGTGACCTCGAAGATCCGGCCACGACAGAAAGGATACCCGTTGCGATCTATGAAACCGCCGGCCGCACCGGCATGTTCGAAGCGATCACGATCGGCGTGGCTCCTGATCTTCGGCTGGCATGCGGCAAGGCCTTCATCAGCATCGAGCCGTGCGGCCAACTTGTCGGCCCACCCCGGTGTCACCTCCACATCACTGTTCAACAGAATGAACCGATCGGCCTTTATCCGGCGAAGCGCTTCATTGTAACCACCGGCGAAACCTCGATTGCGATCCATGCGCACCTGCACGATCTGCGGATGGGATCGCTCCAGCCATTCCACAGAATCATCAGTGCTGGCATTGTCGGCCACCACGATCTGCGCATCGCCACTGTGCCGGATCACCGATGGCAGGAAACGTTCCAGCCAATGGCGGCCGTTCCAATTCAAGATCACGATGGCTGTGCGCATCCTTTCAGGAAACGCAAAAATGCGGAAAGCCGATCAACGGGGATCGTTGTAGAACTCGCGCACCCGGTCGCTTTCGATCGAATTCGGGTCGCGCACACGTACATCAGGCCCCAAAGGGTTGGTCCGCTGATGAAGGATCTGATTCCAGTTCGGGGTTTTTATCTCACCGGGCACTTCACTATGCAGTAAGATGAGGCACTGATTTGCCAGATCGGGTTGATAAAAGATGAAACGCTTGTTGGTGTAGCGGCCTGCGCGGTAGTAATGCCAGATGGTATAAGGCAGGGTACCCATCTCATTGAAGCGATCCATCATGGTGTTCGGTGCTCCATATTTCAAGTAGACATAGCCGCGATCGGTCTCGTAACCTTTCATGATGCGGCAACTGAACAATTTGTTCACCTTGATCACCTGTTCCTCATAGTCCTTCCACGCCTTTTCCGGATCTGCGCTGCGGTTCGCCCAGAACGAATAGAAGAAGCGCTTCATATGATCCATGTCCCGATCACCCAGGCGATCATCGATCATCTTTCGCTCCATGGGATCGGCGATCGGGCGAAGGCTGTTGATGTGCTCGGCGAGCGTGTCGGCATTGGTGAAGTTGTCGGCAAAGGTGTTCGCCAGATCCACCTGCTCGAGCGCCCGCAGATCATAAGCGTTCTGGAGCGGGT
>JAEYYE010000345.1 GCA_023430945.1 Bacteroidota bacterium | reverse complement strand
GTGTAGTACAGCAGAAGATCTCTTCCGTGGTGCAGGTGGAATTCAACGCCGTGTTCAAAGCTTCCGCTTCGGCGCAATGAGGTATTTGTCCGTCTGCATCGTGTGTTTGTTGATGCAGTCCGCGTTGCAAGCGCAATTCCCGCATACGCGTACGATCGAGATCCGATCCGGCCAGGAAAGGCCTTCGATCGATCGGTTCGCACAGGATCAGGATGGATCGTTCTGGCTGGGAACAGAGATAGGGCTGCTCCGCACCGATGGCGAACGCGTGGAGACCAGGCTGCGCCTGGAAGGCGTCACCATTACCGCGATGAGCACCGCAGGCGACCAATTGTTGGTGGCCATGGATGATGGTACGATCCTTCGCTGTGGCATCGATCGTTGCGATACCATCTTCACGAATGAAGTCCTGGTGGAGCGTCAGGTGAACGATCTGCTCGTCGACAGCTCCGGTGTGCTCTGGATCGCCACGCATGGCGGAGGGATCATCCGGTTCGACCAAATTTCTGGAAGGACGGATCGGGTGAGCGGTCTGCGCGACGAGCATGTGAACAGTTTGGGCCTGCTCCCGGATGGCACCGTGGTGGCCGCGACCGATCAGGGACTTTCGCTCTGCGATGGCGCACAGGTTACAAGGACGCTGGGTGAACAGGATGGCGCACCGGACAACCTGATCCTCTGCGTTACCACGGCCTCCGATGGCATGATCTGGGCCGGTACCGATCGCAGTGGGGCCTTCAGTTGGGATCCGCGTTCCGGGAACATTTCCATACCCGACACTGCGTGGCAACATGGGAAGATCACCTCAATTTCAGTGGCCGATGATGTGGTGTGGCTCGGCACGCGCAACGGTGCCGTGATCGTCTATGAGCGCGATCAGCGAAGTATGTATGAGCGGGTCCCGGAAAACGGTCGTGAAATGATCCACGACATGCTCATCGATCGCAACGGGGCAGTGTGGTGGTGCAATGGAACGGACCGGCTTTTCCGCAGTGATGCCGCGATCCTTTTCGTGGATGATCATGAGGGCGTGGACATGCGGAACGCCGGAGCGTTGTGCGCAGACGGGGAGGGCAGGATCTGGTTCGCCACGTCCGAAGGACTTTTCCATCACCCAGTAGGGTTCGCCGGGCACCAGCAACTCACGCGCGTCCCCGTGCGGATCGATGAGCGTACACCCATCGTTTCATTGGAGGCCGCTGAAGATGGATCGATATGGGCAGGCACCTTCGGTGGTGGCGCGATGAGAGTGGATCATGGTGGCGCGATCGCTTCTTTCAACAGCACCAATTCAGCCTTGAGCGATAATGTGCTTTCGGTGAAGGCAAGCGGCGGATCGGTCTGGTTCGCTACGCTTGAAGGTCTATGCCGGTACGATGACAAGAGTGGTTTCACGCGCTTCGCACTGCCCTCGCCTGGGTTCGTGTTCGATGTACTTCCAATGGATGATGGATCCACGCTCGCGGCCACCGACGGCAACGGTGTTCTGCAATTGCTGCCCGATGGAAGTTGGAGAACACTGCTCGGCGGGGAAGGCAGATTTTATTCACTGGTGAATGCGGATCGGAATGGCGCTTGGGCGGCCGGGCCGGGAACGGGCTTCTGCAAGATCGCCGGCGGCCGGGAATGTCACCACGCAGCAATGCGGCCATTCGATTCCGATCTGTTCGCACTGGCCCACCTCGATCAGCATTTGATCGCATTCGGCAGCAGCGCTACGCTCGTACATGATCTGCGATCTGGCGGGGCCACCGATGCCACGGCACGCCTCGGGTTGGAGAACATCCAGGTGGAGTTGAACGCGGTGGACAAGGACATGGATGGTTCGCTTTGGCTTGCGACCGATCGCGGGCTTTTGCGCATGCGCCCGAAGGAATGGCATTTCAGCGATCGGATCACCACTTCGATCCATGCATTCCGCACCGGTGGCGTTCTGCTCGATCGCAACAAGGAGATCACACTGCCGCATGATCATGATCGTCTTTCGGTCGAATTCACTGCGATCCATTGGGTGGATCCCGGTGCGGTACGGTTCCAGTACCGTCTGCTCCCGAACGATCAACGCGGCCAGGTGACGCGCGACCGGCAGATCTACTTCTCCGCACTTCCGCCCGGTGAATACGAACTGCAGATCAGGTCGTTCATCGGTGAAGTACCGACCGATGAGGAATGGACCTCGATCCAATTCGCGGTCACTGCACCGTTGTACCAGCGGCCCTGGGTGATCGTGCTCGGCGCGGTGTTGTTATTGCTCATCGCGATCGGGATCGTACGTGCACGTGATCGCCGCGCGCGCGAACGGGAACGCATGGAACAGGAGAAGGTGCGCTTCCAGCTGGAGGCATTGCGCAGCCAGGTGGATCCACATTTCCTCTTCAACAGCTTCAACACCTTGATGGAACTGATCGAAACGGAACCTTCGCGCGCCGTGCAGCATGTGGACAAGCTGAGCCTTTTCTTCAGGAACATCCTCCTGGTACGCGACAAGGAACTGATCACGCTCGATGAGGAATTGCGGTTGCTCGAGAACTATTTCGCCCTGGAACAGCACCGCTTCGGAAAGGCGATCGAATTGAGCGTGCAGGTGGATGAACGCGATCGCGAAATGTTCATCGTACCGCTCGCGCTCCAATTGCTCGTGGAGAATTCATTGAAGCACAATGTGGCCACACGGCAGGAACCGTTACGGATCGATGTGCGGTCCGTGGCCGGTGAGGTTATCGTAAGCAATCCGATCCATGCGCGCATCACGCCGCCGCGCTCCACGGGATTCGGGCTTGAAAGCATCCGGAAACGTTATGCCGCATTCACCGATCGGGAGATCACCATCCACCGGGAGAATGATCGGTTCACCGTGCACATACCTTTGATCGAAGCTGATGAGAGTATTGCTGATCGAAGATGAATCCGCTGCGGTAACGCGCCTGCGCAAATTGCTCGTGGAGATCGATCCATCGATCGAAGTTGTTGCCGACGTTCCAACGATCGCAGGTGCGGTGCAGTGGTTCAGGGAGAACGAAATGCCCGATGTGGCGTTCTTCGATGTGCAACTGGCCGATGGCGAAAGCTTCGAGATCTTCAAGCAGGTTGAGTTGGAATGTCCGGTGATCTTCACCACGGCGTATGATGATTTCGCATTGAAGGCCTTCCGTGTGAACGCACTGGACTATCTGTTGAAGCCGATCAAGAAGGATGAACTCGCATCAGCGGTTGATAGATTGAAAAGATCGGCGGTGGTGCGCGATCACGCTTCACTCACGGAAACCCCGGGACCTGTCCGCACAGCCGCACCGATCAAACGTTTCCTCATCCGGTACGGCGATCATTTCAAGCTGGTCGAACCGGAGCAGATCGCCTACATCCATTCGCTGCAAAAGAACACTTTCCTGCGAACGCTCGAAGGACGTGATCTTCCGCTGGAGGAAAGCCTCGACCGGCTGGAACTGCAGCTCGATCCGGAGAAGTTCTTCCGCCTGAACCGTCAGTTGCTCGTGCATCTGCACAGTATAAAGGAGCTGCTGGCCTACAGCAAGAGCCGTGTGAAAGTGATGCTCTCGCCGCCATATGATGACGATGCGATCGTGAGCAGTGAACGTTCGGCCGATTTCAAGCGCTGGCTCGCGGGGCGCTGATCCGATCGCCCATTTCGTCACCTGTATTTCCCGCTTCGTTACGAACGATTCGGATCGCATATGATGCCCGACCCAATTTTACCTCCGCAAGAACAACCGGACCATGGATGCCTTGATGAATGTGGATGTACGGGATCGGAAGCAGTTGCTCGCAGCCAGCACCGATCGTTTGCCTGGACTGATCATGCGTTTGAATCGACTTCCGCGTTACCACAATACGCTCGACGCGATCGCGCTCACCAGCCGGCTCATGGAATTGAAGGATCGCGCGAGGAGCATTCGCCCTTCATCAACGAAAAATACCGTTCCGTCATAATTCCCCATCGGCCGCATTCCTCCAAGATCACCTTTGCCCCCCGAAATTTCCAGCCCGGATGAAGACCATCGCCATCACCTCCCTTCTGTTGATCGGTATGAACAGTTACGGCCAGTGGATCACGCTACAGAGCGGAACATTGAACGAACTCGGTGCCGTGCTCGTCGATGATGCGCAGACCTATTGGGTGGGCGGTGAGTTCGGTACGCTGTTGAAGACCACTGATGGCGGCGCGAGCTGGAGCACCCAAACGCTGGCGCAAGCCGGTGACATCGAAGCGATCGTTCGCTTGAACGAGAACACATTGTTGTTCGCGGCGGATGACGGGCAGATCGGCCGATCGGTGGATAATGGTGTGAACTGGACCTTGATCGCGACGGGTACGCCGAATGTACTCTATGACATCACTTTCAACGGGAACGATGTGTGGGCATCTGGGCGCGATGGGGGCCTGGTATACAGTGCCGATGGCGGCGAGACATGGACATTGCAGGATCCCGGATCGACCGAACGGTTGCACGGAATACACGCGATGGATGCGCTGAACGTTGTCGTGGTGGGCCGCGGCGGAACTTACCTGCGCACCACCGATGGCGGAGATTCCTGGACGGAGGCAACGCTTGCAGGAGGTGAGGATCTTGTTGATGTGATCTTTCTCGCCGATGCCGTGCAGACCGGTTTGATCGCAGGTCCACCGGGCGAGATCCTTCGTTCCAACGATCTTGGAATGAACTGGAATACGATCGAATATGGCAGTGCACTCGAAGTCGGGGCCTTCGCCTCGGAAGATCCTTCACTCGTATATGCCGTAGGCGACAACGGGTTGATCCTCCGATCGGTCGATCAAGGATCCACGTGGGAGGAAATGGATTCCGATGCGTTCTCGGAATTGGGTGGTCTTGACGTGAAGGATGGCGTTGCGGTGGCGGCAGGTGCGAACGGAACGATCATCAAGTACGATCCAGCGGGCGGGCCACAAGGGATCGATGCGATCGGCACGAATGCCGATC